>JAOPYC010000168.1 GCA_025964795.1 Marmoricola sp. | reverse complement strand
GACGCCATGAAGACGATGACATGCACCCAGCTCGGCGGTCCGTGCGCCCACCCGCACCACGGCGAGACCGCTGACGACGTGATCAAGGCGCAGGACAAGCACCTGCGGGAGGCGGTCGCCTCCGGGGACCCGGCCCACGAGGACGCCCTGAGGGACATGAAGGGGCGATGGAAGCACCCGATCAAGGGCATGGGCTGGTACAAGGATGCCAAGCGCGACTTCGCCGCCCTGCCCGACGACTGAGTGCCCGACGACCCTGTGCCCGACGACCCTGTGCCCGAGGACTGGGCCCGACCAGGAGCACGATGCCCCCCGATGCCGACAGCCACGACCTGATCCGGGTCAACGGCGCCCGGGTGAACAACCTCAAGGACGTCGACCTCGAGATCCCGAAGCGCAGGCTGACGGTGTTCACGGGCGTCTCGGGCTCGGGCAAGAGCTCGCTGGTGTTCGGCACCATCGCCGCCGAGTCGCAGCGGCTGATCAACGAGACCTACAGCTCGTTCGTGCAGGGGTTCATGCCCACGCTGGCGCGGCCGGACGTCGACGTGCTCGAAGGGCTGACGACGGCGATCATCGTCGGCCAGGAGCGGATGGGCGGCGACGCCCGCTCGACCGTCGGCACCGCCACGGACGCCAACGCGATGCTGCGCATCCTGTTCAGCCGGCTCGGGCAGCCGCACATCGGCTCCCCGCAGGCGTTCTCCTTCAACGTGGCCTCGATCAGCGGTGCCGGCGCGGTGACCTTCGAGCGCGGAGGTCGTACGACGAAGGAACGGCGCAGCTTCAGCGTCCTCGGCGGCATGTGCCCGCGCTGCGAGGGCCGTGGCTCGGTCACCGACATCGACCTGACCGCGCTGTACGACGAGGCCTTGTCGCTCAACGAGGGCGCCCTGACCATCCCGGGCCACAGCATGGACGGCTGGTACGGCCGGATCTACCGCGGCTGCGGCTACTTCGACGCGGACAAGCCGATCAGGGAGTTCACCGAGAAGGAGCTCGACTCCCTGCTCCACAAGGAGCCGACCAAGATCAAGGTCGAGGGCATCAACCTCACCTACGCGGGCCTGATCCCGCAGATCCAGAAGTCCTACCTGTCCAAGGACGTCGACTCGCTGCAGCCGCACATCCGCGCCTTCGTGGAGCGGGCTGTCACCTTCACCACCTGCCCCGAGTGCTCGGGCACCCGGCTGAGCGAGCAGGCCCGGTCCTCGAAGATCAACGGCACCCACATCGGCGACGCGTGCGCGATGCAGATCAGCGACCTGGCGGCGTGGGTCCGCGAGCTCGAGGACGCGTCGGTCGCGCCGTTGCTGGAGGCGCTGGGGGAGACCCTCGACTCGTTCGTCGACATCGGCCTGGGCTACCTCAGCCTCGACCGGCCCTCCAGCACGCTCTCGGGTGGCGAGGCCCAGCGCACCAAGATGATCCGGCACCTCGGCTCGGCCCTCACCGACGTCACCTACGTCTTCGACGAGCCCACCATCGGGCTGCACCCGCACGACATCGAGCGGATGAACGAGCTCCTGCTGCAGCTGCGCGACAAGGGCAACACCGTGCTGGTCGTGGAGCACAAGCCGGAGACGATCAGGATGGCCGACCACGCCGTCGACCTGGGTCCCGGCGCCGGCACCGCGGGCGGGACGATCTGCTTCGAGGGCACCGTCGAGGACCTGTGGCACAGCGACACCGCGACGGGTCGGCACCTCGACGACCGGGCCGCCCTCAAGGACGAGGTCCGGGAGCGCACCGGGGTGCTCGAGGTCTGTGGCGCCGACACCAACAACCTCCAGGACGTCGACGTCGACCTCCCGCTCGGCGTGCTGTGCGTGCTCACCGGGGTGGCCGGATCCGGCAAGAGCTCGCTCGTCGACGGCTCGGTCTCCGGCCGCGACGGCGTGGTGACGATCGACCAGGCGCCGATCCGGGGCTCGCGGCGCAGCAACCCGGCGACGTACACCGGGCTGCTCGACCCGATCCGCAAGGCGTTCGCCAAGGAGAACGGGGTGAAGCCGGCCCTGTTCAGCGCCAACTCCGAGGGCGCCTGCCCGAACTGCAACGGCGCCGGCGTCATCTACAGCGACCTGGCGATCATGGCCGGCGTGGCCACGACCTGCGAGGTCTGCGAGGGCAAGCGTTTCCTGGCGGAAGTCCTGGACTACCGGCTCGGCGGACGCGACATCAGCGAGGTGCTGGCGATGCCGGTCACCGAGGCGGTCGAGTTCTTCGGCGCGGACGAGGCGAGGACACCGGCCGCCCACAAGATCCTGGAACGCCTGGCCGACGTCGGGCTCGGCTACCTCACCCTGGGCCAGCCGCTGACCACGCTGTCCGGCGGCGAGCGCCAGCGGATCAAGCTCGCCACGCACCTGGGTGAGAAGGCCAACGTCTACGTCCTGGACGAGCCGACCACCGGCCTGCACCTGGCCGACGTCGAGAACCTGCTCGGCCTGCTCGACCGACTGGTCGACTCCGGCAAATCGGTCATCGTGATCGAGCACCACCAAGCGGTGATGGCCCACGCCGACTGGATCGTCGACCTCGGCCCGGGCGCCGGCCACGACGGCGGTCAGGTCGTCTTCCAGGGGACCCCGGCCGCCCTCGTCGCCGACCGTTCCACCCTGACCGGCCAGCACCTGGCCACCTACGTCAGTGGGTAGGTGGCCACCCCTCCTGAGCGCGTTCGGATATCGCCGATAAGGTACATTATGTCAACTCATCCAGCGGGAACGCTCTCCTGGTGACCGTCGGTGCGCGGCCGGCCCGGACGCTGGCCCGCCCGGCGATGCCGCTCTAGGGTCGGAGCATGGCGGCAGAGATGTCCGACGACGAGGCCGAGGTGATCGCGTTCCGCGACGCGGCGGCCTTCGAGGCGTGGCTCGAGGAGCACGTCGACCACCGGTCCGGGGTGTGGCTGAAGATCGCCAAGAAGTCCTCCGGGATCCCGTCCCTCACCGACGACGAGGCCGTCGACGTCGGGCTGTGCTTCGGCTGGGTCTCCGGGCTGCGCCGGTCGCTCGACCAGACCCACTACCTGCAGAAGTACGTCCCCCGCCGGCCCCGCAGCCGCTGGTCGCAGGTCAACGTCGCCAAGGTGGAGGAGCTCAGCGCCGCCGGGCGGATGCGTCCCTCCGGGCAGGCGGAGGTGGACGCCGCGCAGACCGACGGACGCTGGGAGGCCGCCTACGCGTCGCAGAAGCACGCGACCGTGCCGCCCGACCTCGCCGAGGCCCTGACGGAGAACCCCGACGCCGCACAAGCCTTTGAGAGACGCAGCCGGACCGAGCAGTACGCCGTGATCCACGACCTGCTCACCTGCCGCACGACCCAGACCCGGGCCGCTCACCTGGCCCGGGCCGTCGCGGCGCTCGAGCACGAGACCCGCCGGGAATGACTCCCCCGTCGGCCCGGTTCCCCCAGCATGACAACCATCGGACTCATCGGCAGTGGACACATCGGCAGCACCGTCGCCCGGCTCGCGGTCGACGCCGGCCACGACGTCGTGCTCAGCAACAGTCGTGGACCGGAGACGCTCAGCGACCTGGTCGAGGAGCTCGGGCCGCACGCCCGTGCCGCCACGGCGGTGGAGGCAGCGGCCGCCGGGGACATCGTGGTCGTGACCATCCCCCTCAAGGCCTACCGCGAGGTGCCGGTGGAGCCGCTGCGGGGCAAGGTCGTGATCGACACCAACAACTACTACCCCCAGCGCGACGGCCACGTCGCCGAGCTCGACGACGAGTCGACCACCGTCAGCGAGCTGCTCCAGGCGCACCTGCCCGAATCGCACGTGGTCAAGTCCTTCAACAACATCTACTGGGAGCTGCTCTACTCACTGGCCCGTCCCTCCGGCAGCCCCGAGCGATCGGTGCTCGCCATCGCCGGTGACGACGACGCCGCCAAGAGCACCGTCACCACGTTCCTCGACGAGATCGGGTACGACGCCTACGACGTCGGTCCCCTGTCCGAGGGCTGGCGCTACCAGCGCGACACCGCCGCGTACGCCGGCCTCTACGTCCCCGAGGGTTCGCCGTGGCCTCCCCCGGAGGGGCGCCAGGTCACCGCGGACCTCATCAAGGAGAAGCTGGACCAGGCCGTTCGCTACGCCGACATGTGACGGCGTGGCCGGCTGTCACAGACCGAGCGCAGGGCGCAGACCCTCGCCGTCACCCTCGCCGTCACCCTCGGCTGGGCCGCCCTCAACACGGCCGCGCTCGTCGCGGACCGCCGCGCCCTGCACGCCTGACTCCCCCCTGACTCCCCCCTGACTCCCCTCCCCTGCCGCCACTCCCGGACGGCACGGTGGCGTGGCATCGTGAGCCCGTGACCAGTCAGCGCACCGTCCTCGTCACCGGCGCCTCCTCGGGGATCGGCCGGGCCACCGCACAGCTGCTGCTGGAGCGCGGTCACCGCGTCATCGGCACCAGCCGTGACCCCGCGCGGATCCCGGCGGAGTCGCGGCTCGAGGGCGTGGTCTACCGCGCTCTCGACCTCACCGACATCTACGCCATCGAGGGCTTCGTCGCCGCTCTCGGCGCGGAGGGGCACCGCGTCGACGTCGTGGTGAACAACGCCGGCGAGTCCCAGAGCGGACCGCTGGAGGACCTGCCCGTCGGCGCCCTGGAACGGCTGTTCCGGCTCAACGTCCTCGGCCCGGTGCACCTGACCCAGCTGTTGCTGCCCGGCATGCGCCACCGTGGCTACGGCCGGGTGGTGATGGTCGGGTCGATGCTGGCCAGCTTCCCGCTGGCCTACCGGTCGTCGTACGTCGCCACCAAGGCCGCGATCAAGGGCTTCGCCACCGCCGCGCGCTTCGAGATGGCCCCCTACGGCGTGTGGCTGACCACGGTCGAGCCCGGGTCGATCAACACCGGGATCAGCGAGCGCCGGACGAAGTACATCGCCGAGAATTCCCCACACAGCAAGGCATTCCGCACCATGCTGCGCACCCTGGACCGCAACGAAAAGGAGGGCATCGCCCCGGCCCGGGTGGCCCGCACCATCGTGCGCGCCATCGAGGCCGACGAGCCCGACGCGCTGTACGCCGTGGGCAGCAACGCTCCCGCCGTGTTCGCGCTCCAGCGGGCGCTCCCCCGCTCACTGGTGGAGAACGTGCTGGCCCGCAAGTTCGGGATCTCCCCCAAGCCCGCCGACCAGGGCTAGCTAGCGCGGGCCCTCCACGTTCACGGTGGGGATCCCGCCGCCGACACGGGCGAGCACCGCGACCGACGGCTGGTCCGTCGGGTTGGACTCACGGTGCACCGTGTGCGGTGGGACCCGGACGAAGTCACCCGGCTCCGCGTCGAGGAAGCCGTCGTGGCCCTCGAACTCGAACCGCATCCGCCCCGACACGACGTAGATGCTGGTCTCGTTGATGTCGTGGTGGTGCCACCCGGAGACCGCACCCGGCTCGGTGACGACCTGTCCCGCCCAGAGCTGCTCTCCTTCGAAGGCGAGCGAACGGGCCATGCCGGGAGTCGGGTCCGCGGCAACCAGATCGGCCGCCTTGATCAGGGTCACGGGGTCGCTCATCCGGCTAGTCTGCCACCGCTACCATCGCCGCGTGACTTCCCTGCGCCGCCTCTCCTTCCTCTTCCTCATCCCCCTGCTGGCGCTGAGCGCGGCCTGCGGGAACGACGCCACCACCCCCAGGGCGTCGAGCACCGAGTGCAGCTACCCGAAGAGCGACCAGCCGGTCGCCAAGCAGGTGGACGCACCCCCCGGGAACCCGGTCAAGGACGCCCCGACCGAGGTCACCATCGCCACGGACCAGGGCGACGTGAAGGTCAGCCTCGACGCCGAGAAGGCGCCCTGCACCGTCAACTCGTTCCTGTCGTTGGCCAAGCAGGGCTACTTCGACGACACCAAGTGCCACCGCCTGACCACGGACGGCCTCTTCGTCCTCCAGTGCGGCGACCCGTCCGGCACCGGGCAGCAGGGCCCGGGCTACACGTTCAAGGACGAGCTGATCCCGTCCGACCCGCGGTTGCAGCCCTGCCTGGGGCAGACGGACCCGCAGACCGGCAAGGAGTACTGCACCTACACCGCCGGCACCCTGGCCATGGCCAACGCCGGAGCCGACACCAACGGCTCGCAGTTCTTCCTCGTCTACAAGGACTCACCGCTCCCGGACGCCTACACCGTGTTCGGGCGGATGAGCGCCGCCGGGCTGAAGGTCGTGCAGAAGGTCGCAGCCGGTGGCCTCGGCCCGGACGGCCAGGCCCCGAAGATCCCGGTCACCATCACCTCGGTGAAGTAGAGGCTGAGGCGCGTCATCGGGCGGGTCGTAGGGTCGGGTCCATGGAATTCCGCTACCTCGGCAACTCAGGTCTGAAGATCTCTGAGATCACCTACGGCAACTGGCTCACCCACGGCTCCCAGGTCGAGAACGACGTGGCCACGCAGTGCGTGCGCGCCGCCCTCGACGCGGGCATCAGCACCTTCGACACCGCCGACGTCTACGCCAACACCAAGGCGGAGACCGTGCTCGGCGAGGCCCTGAAGGGCGAGCGCCGCGAGTCGCTGGAGATCTTCACCAAGGTCTACTGGCCCACCGGCCCGGCCGGGAAGAACGACTCCGGCCTCTCCCGCAAGCACATCCTGGAGTCGATCAACGGCTCGCTGACCCGGTTGCAGACCGACTACGTCGACCTCTACCAGGCCCACCGCTTCGACACCGAGACACCGCTCGAGGAGACGATGCAGGCCTTTGCCGACGTCGTACGGCAGGGCAAGGCGCTCTACATCGGCGTCAGCGAGTGGACGGCCGACCAGCTCCGGGCCGGGCACGCGCTCGCGCAGGACCTCGGCGTCCAGCTGATCTCCTCGCAGCCGCAGTACTCCATGCTCTGGCGGGTCATCGAGGACGAGGTCGTCCCCGCGTCCAAGGAGCTCGGGGTGTCGCAGATCGTGTGGTCGCCGATCGCCCAGGGCGTGCTCAGCGGCAAGTACCAGCCCGGTCAGGCGCCGCCCGAGGGCTCGCGCGCGACCGACGAGAAGGGCGGTGCGGACATGATCAAGCGGTTCATGGACGACGACGTGCTGACCCGGGTGCAGGCGATCAAGCCGGTCGCCGACGAGCTCGACATCACCATGGCGCAGCTCGCCATCGCGTGGGTGCTGCAGAACGACAACGTGGCCGCCGCCCTCGTCGGTGCCTCGCGGCCCGAGCAGGTCGGTGAGAACGTCAAGGCCGCCGGGGTGAAGATCCCGGCGGAGCTGATGGCGAAGATCGACGACGCGCTCGGCGACGTCGTGGTCCGCGATCCCGCCAAGACGACCGAGACCGCCCCCAAGAAGCGGCCGAGCTGAGTCAGCAGCCGGCGAAGGCCGTGTGCTTCACCAGGTCGGCGTACGTCGTGGAGAGCTGCTTGGGAAGCACGTTGTCGGCGACCTCGACGGGCTGACCGGCGGTGACCTGGGTCCCGTCCACGGCGTACGTCGTCCGCCGGACGTCCCAGGCGAAGGCCACACCGGCGGGCTGGTGCGCCACCGCCTCGGTGACGACGAAGCCGCCGTCGGTGCAGTCGATGCTGAGCGGGTGCTCCTGGACGTCGGTGGCCACGAACGGCACCAGCGGCCGACCGTCGACCTCGAGCTCGGTCCAGGCGCCGCCCTTCGGGGCGAAGACCCGCAGCTGGAACCCTCCACGGGGGTGCTCCTGCCGGGTGACCAGCAGCTGGTCCGGCAGCCCGGGCACCGTGATGGTGGACGCGGAGCTCACCGACGGCTCACCCGAGGGCGCCGAGGGGGTGCCGGTCGGTGAGGGCGCGGTCGTCGCGGTCACCTCGGGCTTCCCGGCCGTGTCCGGCTCCGACCGGTCGGCCGAGCCGCACCCGGCCAGCACGAACAGGGTGATGACGGAGACAGCGAGCGTGCGCACCATGGGAATGGGACGCACCCGGCCACGCTTCGGTTCCCGCATGGGCTCACGGTAGTCCCCGTCGAGCCGCCGGTCCGGTCATCACGCCGCGTCTAGAGTCGGACGTGTGAGCTCGACGAAGTCCCGACGACCAGGCCCCTCGGTCCGCACGCGGGTCGCGGAGTTCCGCGACGGCGCCCGGCTGGACCACGAGGACCGAGTGGCCACCGAGGAACCCCTGGAGATCCGGGTCTCGGCACCTGGCCTCCCGGCCCAGCGGGTGGCCGTCACCATGCGCACCCCGGGCCACGACTTCGAGCTGGCCGCCGGGTGGCTGGTGCACGAGCGCGTGACCACGCCGGCCGACGTGCGCGCGGTGCGCTACTGCACCGACGAGTCCCTCGGCGACCTCGAGGAGTTCAACGTGGTCACCGTCGACCTCGCCGCTCCCCCGCTGTCGCTGCCCACCGCGCGGCTGGTGAACTCCGCCTGCGGTGTCTGCGGCACCGACTCGGTCCAGGACGTCCTGGCCTCCGCCCCTCCCCCGCCCGAGGTCACGCTCGACCTGGCCACACTGCTCGCGCTGCCCGATCGCCTGGGCGAGCACCAGCCCGGGTTCGGCAGGACGGGCGGGCTGCACGCCGCCGGGCTCTTCGGGGTCGACGGGGTGCCCGTCGTCGTGCGCGAGGACGTGGGGCGGCACAACGCCGTCGACAAGGCCGTCGGGTCCCGGATCCTGTCCGGGTCGCCGGTGCCGCCGGTGCTGGTGCTCAGTGGGCGCGTCGGGTTCGAGCTGGTGCAGAAGGCCGTCGTGTCGGGCCTCTCCGCGATCGTGGCGGTGGGCGCCCCGACCTCGCTGGCTCTCTCGCTGGCCCAGGACGCTGGGCTCCTGCTCGCGGGCTTCACCCGGGGGCAGCGCTGCGTCGTGTACGCCGGGACCGACCGGGTCGTGCACTAGCCCGTTTCGACCGCCAGACCGGTGACCGGCGGCGTGGGTGCCGGGATCTGTCGGTGGCCTCTCCTAGCGTGGACGCATGCGCATCCTGCACACCTCCGACTGGCACCTGGGCCGGTCGTTCCACGGCGAGGACCTCCTCGCGGCGCAGGCTGCCTTCGTCGACCACCTGGTCGAGACCGTGGAGGCCGAGCAGGTCGACCTGGTCGTCGTCTCCGGAGACGTCTACGACCGGGCCCTGCCCTCCGTCGACGCCGTCGCCCTCGCCGACGACGCGTTCACCAGGCTGGCGGCCTCCCGGGCCCGGGTCGTGATCACCAGCGGCAACCACGACTCCGCCCGCCGGTTGGGCTTCAGTTCCCGGCTCGTCGACGCCGCGGGCGTGCACCTGCGCACCGACGCCGGCCGGGTGGAGGAGCCGGTGCTGCTCGAGGACGAGCACGGCCCGGTCGCCGTCTACGGCATCCCCTACCTCGACCCGGACGTCCTCAAGCAGCGCTGGGACCTTCCCCGGCGCTCCCACCACGCCGCGCTGGCCGAGGCCGTGCGCCGCATCCGTGACGACCTCGCGACGCGCCCGACCGGCACCCGGTCGGTCGTGCTCGCGCACGCGTTCGTGGCCGGCGGCCTGCCGAGCGAGAGCGAGCGGGACATCGCGGTGGGCGGCATCTCCGTGGTCCCGCTGGAGCTGTTCGACGGCATCGACTACACCGCCCTCGGGCACCTGCACGGCCGCGCGACCCTGAGCGACTCGGTGCGCTACAGCGGGTCACCCGTCGCCTACTCCTTCTCCGAGGCCGGGCACGTCAAGGGGTCGTGGCTGGTGGACCTCGACGCCCGCGGGCTCGCCGGCACCCGTTTCGTCGAGGCGCCGGTCGCCCGTCCGCTCGCCGTCCTGAAGGGTTCCCTGGAGGAGCTGCTCCTGGACGCCCGGCACGAGGTGCACGTGGCGAGCTGGGTCCAGGCCACCCTCACCGACGACACCCGCCCCGTGCGCGCCATGGAGCGGCTCCGCGCCCGGTTCCCGCACGCGCTCTCGCTGCGCTTCGACCCGGCCGGGGGCGAACGTCCGCGGGACCGGCCGGCGACCTTCGGCAAGTCCGCGCACGAGGTCTCCCTGGACTTCGTCCGTCACGTCCGCGGAGCTCCAGCCACGCCGGAGGAGTCCGACCTGCTGGGGACCGCCCTCGAGTGCTGTTCCGAGGATCCTGACCTGGTGGCCGGGCTCGACGCAGTGGTGAGCGGCTGATGCGGCTGCACGACCTGGCGATCACCGCCTTCGGTCCGTTCGTCGAGGCGGTGCACGTCGACTTCGACGAGCTCGCGGCCGGCGGCCTGTTCCTGCTGACCGGCGACACCGGCGCGGGCAAGACCAGCGTGCTCGACGCCGTCTGCTTCGCGCTCTACGGCGAGGTGCCCGGCGACCGGCACAGCGCCCGCCACCTGCGCAGCGACCAGGCCGGCCCCGAGGCCGAGCCGCGTGTGGTGCTGCGGCTCAGCGTCGGCGAGCGCACCTTCCGGTTCACCCGCTCCCCCTCGTGGGACCGGCCCAAGCGCCGCGGCTCCGGCACCACCCGTGTCCAGGCCCACATCGTGGTCGAGGAGCAGCAGTCGGGTGAGTGGGTCTCGCTGACCACCCGCCTCGACGAGGCCGGCCAGCTGGTCACCGGCCTGCTCGGCATGACCTGCACCCAGTTCACCCAGGTCGCGATGCTGCCGCAGGGCCGCTTCCAGGCGTTCCTGCGCGCGAGCTCGGCGGAGCGGCACGCGGTGCTCCAGCGGCTGTTCCGCACCCGGCGCTTCGAGGAGGTCGAACGCTGGCTGGTCGACCGGCGGCTCACCCTCGGCCGCCGGAGCAGGGCCTGCCAGGACCGGGTCGTGGCCGTGCTCAGCCGGTTCCAGGAGGCGGCCGGCGCCGAGCTCGAGGGCTGGGACCTGGTCGACCTCGAGCCCGTGGTCGACGACGGCTCGCTCGATCGCTGGATCACCGCCCGGCTCGACGAGGCGGCTGCCCAGCTCGTCGTACGCCGCACCGCCCTGGAGGCCACCACGGTCACCGTGGCCCGGCGTCAGCAGGCCCTCGACCAGGAGCGGGGCCTCGCCGAGGCACGCGCCCGAGGCGAGGCCGCCCAGCGGCGACTGCTGGTGCTCGCGGAGACCCACGACCTGGAGGAGTCCCTGACTGCGACCCTCGACGCGCACCGCCGGGCCGCCCCGGTGCTGCCGCAGGCCCTGCGCGTGGAGGCCGCAGAGACCCAGCACGCCGAGGCCGCCGGCGACGCGGAGCGTCATCTGGTCGCCATCGCCGACCTGCTGGACCTGCAACCGCACCTGATCGACACGGCGACGCTGGCCACCGCGTCGACCCGGCTGACCGAGGACCGCGCGGTGGCCGAGTCCTGGCTCCCGCGCGAGCGGCAGCTGCGCGAGGAGCGCGACCGGCTGAGCTCCCTCGTCGGCGAGACGACCGCCCTCGCGGCCCGTGTGCGGCAGCACGAGGAACGCGCCACTGAGCTGGTGACCACCCGCGCCGGCGCGACCCGTGCGCTCGGGGACGCCACCACCCTGGCCGCGCGGGTGCCGGCCGACCGTGCGGCCGTCGAGTCGGCCGAGGCCGGGCTGCAGGCCGCGGCCGAGTCGGCCACCCTGGCCACCGAGCTGTCCGAGGCACGCACCCGGCTCACGATCGCCACGACCCACGCACAGGACCTGCGGCAGGTCTACCTCGACCTGCGCGAGCGCCGCATCTCCGGGATGGCCGCCGAGCTGGCGGTCGGTTTGGCGGTCGGCTGCTCCTGCCCGGTCTGCGGCAGCGTCGACCACCCCTCCCCCGCCAGCTCCTCGGCGGCCGTCGGACGCGACGACGAGGAAGCGGCCCGCGAACACTACGAGTCGGCCGACTTCGAGCGGCAGACCGTGCAGGAGCTCGTCACCACGCTGACCACCCGGCTGCAGTCCGCGCTGGTCCGCAGCAGCGGCCACACCGTCACGCACTGGCGCTCGCTGGCCACGGTGGCGCTGACCGCCGCGACCGAGAGCTCGACGGCGGAGCGCGACGTGACCCGGCTGCGCACCGAGCTCGCGGCGCTCACCGAGGAGGAGCGGGCGGTCGCCCACGCCCTGGCCTCCGCACGCGTGACCCTCGAGGAGCGGGCGCGCGAGCAGGCGCAGGTCTCCGGGCGTCACGACGACCTGGTCGCCGAGCTCGACGCCCTGCTGCGCGGGCATCCCGGCATCACCACGGCCGCGGCCCTGGTGGCGGCCCATCGACGCGCGCTGGCCGAGCTCGACGAGGCCCGCGCGGCGTTGACCACGCGGGACCGGGCCGCCCACGAGCTGGAGCAGGCGACCGCAACGGCCGGAGCAGCCGCCACCGAGGCGGGCTTCGGGTCGCTGGCGGACGCCCTCGCCGCCGTGCTCCCCGGGGGCGAGGCCAGCGAGCACGCCCGCCAGCTCGACGCCCGCCGGGCCGCGCGCGCCGCGGCGGAGTCCGTCCTCTCCGAGGACACCGTCGTCACCGCGCTCACCACCGAGGCGGTCGACCTGGCCCTCCTCGTCCGCCAGCTCGACGATGCCGGGCTGGTGCGCGACGAGCAGCACGCCGCCCACGAGCAGGCGGCCCGGCGGGTCCAGCGGCTGGAGACCCTCACCAGCGAGCTCGCGCAGGTGCTCGCCGACTGGACGCCGCTTCGCCACGACCACCGGGTGGTGGCCGACTTGGCCTCGCTGGTCGAGGGCCGCAGCTCCGACAACCAGCTGAAGATGCGGCTCTCGGCGTACGTCCTCTCGGAGCGGCTGCGCCAGGTCGTGGCCGCGGCCAACGAGAGGCTCGGCGACATGACCGAGCAGCGCTACGCCCTGGAGCAGGCCGACGAGAAGGGGGCCGGCGAGCAGCGCGGCGGGCTCAGCCTCCGCGTCCGCGACGAGTGGAGCGGCAAGCAGCGCGACCCCGCGACGCTCTCCGGCGGCGAGACCTTCCTGGTCTCGCTCGCCCTCGCGCTGGGGCTCGCGGACACGGTGACCCACGAGGCCGGGGGCACCCAGCTCGACACCCTGTTCATCGACGAGGGCTTCGGTGCGCTCGACGCCACCACGCTCGACGGCGTGATGGACACCCTCGACTCGCTGCGCGACGGCGGCCGGGTCGTCGGCCTGGTCAGCCACGTCGCGGAGCTGCGCAACCGAGTTCCCGCCCAGCTCGAGGTGCGCAAGGCACGACGCGGTTCCACCCTGTCCCTGACCGTCGCGGCCGGTTGAGGATCCATGGGCACTAGGGTCGGGCGCATGGCACCGAACGAGATCGATCCGACGTTCCTGGCGCTGCCCTACGAGCGGCTGGGACAGGTCGCGCTGGCCCGGGCGCAGGACTTCGGCGTGACGCACGCGGACTTCCGGTTCGAGCGCAACCGCTACCAGCACTTCTCCGTGCGCGACGGGCTCCTCGAGGGCGCTCAGGACGCCGAGGACCTGGGCTTCGCCGTCCGCGTCATCCTCGACGGAGCCTGGGGCTTCGCCTCGGGCGTCGCCCTCACGGAGTCCGAGGCCGTCACCGTCGCCGAGACGGCCGTGACCGTGGCCAAGGTCGCCGCGAAGATGACCAGCCGCCGCGTCGAGCTCGCGCCGGAGCCGGTGCACAAGAACGCCACCTGGGTCTCGTCGTACGACGTGAACCCGCTGGAGGTCCCCCTCGCCGAGAAGACCGGCCTGTTCGCCGGGTGGACCAGTGAGCTGCTGGCGGCCGAGGGCGTCGACCACGCGACCGGGAGCCTGCAGCAGGTCCAGGAGAACAAGTACTACGCCGACCTCGGCGGCTCCGCGACCACCCAGCAGCGGGTCCGGCTCGAGCCCGCCATCGAGGTGCACGGCGCCGACCGGAGCACGGGCGCCTTCGACTCGATGCGCACGATCGCACCGCCCGTCGGTCGCGGCTGGGAGTACCTCACCGGTGACCTGTTCGACTTCGCCGGCGAGCGTGCCGAGCTGCCTGACCTGCTGCGCGAGAAGCTCGCCGCCCCCAGCGTGCACGCCGGCGTCTACGACCTGGTGATCCACCCGTCCAACCTGTGGCTCACCATCCACGAGTCCATCGGTCACGCCACCGAGCTCGACCGGGCGCTGGGCTACGAGGCCAACTACGCGGGCACCTCGTTCGCCACCTACGACAACCTCGGCGTCCTGCGCTACGGCTCCCCGGTCATGCACGTCACCGGCGACCGCACCGTCGAGCACGGTCTCTCCACCGTCGGCTTCGACGACGAGGGCGTGGAGGGCCAGTCGTGGGACATCATCCGCGAGGGGGTCCTCGTCGGCTACCAGCTGGACCGGGAGATGGCGCACACCTACGGCGCCGAGCTCAACGGCGGTCGGTCCAACGGGTGCTCCTACGCCGACTCCTCGGGGCACATGCCGATCCAGCGGATGGCCAACGTCTCGCTCCAACCCGCCGACGACGGCCCCGACACCGACGGGCTGATCAGCCAGGTGGAGCGTGGCATCTTCGTGGTCGGCGACAAGTCGTGGTCGATCGACATGCAGCGCTACAACTTCCAGTTCACCGGGCAGCGCTTCTACCGCATCGAGGACGGTCAGCTCCGCGGCCAGCTGCGCGACGTCGCCTACCAGGCCACGACCACCGACTTCTGGGGCTCGATGGAGGCGGTCGGCGGCCCGTCGACCTACGAGCTGGGCGGTGCCTTCAACTGCGGCAAGGCCCAGCCCGGCCAGGTCGCCGCGGTCAGCCATGGCTGTCCCTCGGCCCTGTTCCGTGACATCCGCATCCTGAACACCACCGAGGAGGCGACGGTCTGATGCCCCAGTCCCTGATGCGGAGTCACCCGCAGCGGCTCGTCGAGCACGCCCTGGAGACCTCCACCTCCGAGCAGTGCATCGCGATCGTCAACGACACCACCAGCGCCAACCTGCGCTGGGCCAACAACACCCTGACCACCAACGGGGTGATGCACGCGATCGACGTGACCGTGATCGCCTTCCAGGGTGCGGGCAACGCCTCGGTCAGCGGCACCGCCGCCTCTCTCGAGCAGGTGACCGCCCTCGTCGCGAGCGCCGACCGGGCCGCCGCGCTCGCCGACCCCGCCGAGGACCGGGCCGACCTGGTGACCGGCGACGCGTCCAGCGACTGGGCCGATGCTCCCGGTGAGACCTCGATCCAGGTGTTCGACGAGTTCGCCGCCCAGCTCGGCGAGGCGTTCCAGCAGGCCGACGCCGAGAGCCGGATCCTCTACGGCTTCGTGTTCCACGAGGTCACCACGGCCTACCTCGGCTCCTCGACCGGGCTGCGACTGCGCCACGTCCAGCCCACCGGCCACTACGGCTGCACCGCGAAGAACTCCGCGCTGACCAACAGCGCCTGGGTCGGCGGCGCGACGCGCGACTTCTCCGAGGTCGACGGTTCCCAGATGGCGGCAACCCTCGCGACCCGACTCTCCTGGGGCGAGCGCCGCACGGACCTGCCGGCCGGGCGCTACGACACCATCCTGCCGCCGACCGCGGTCTCCGACCTGCTGATCGACGCCTACGGGAGCATGGGCGCGCTCAACGCCGCCGACGGGCAGACGATCTTCTCCCGCCCCGGCGGCGGCACCCGTATCGGTGAGCTGCTGGTCAAGCCCGAGGTCCGGCTCTACAGCGACCCGGCCTACCACCCGCTGGAGAGCGAGCCCTTCGTCGTCGCCGGCGGATCGTCGGACCGCAGCAGCGTCTACGACAACGGTCTCCCGCTCGGCACCACCGACTGGATCCGCGACGGCCACCTCACCTCGCTGATGCAGACCCGGCACACCGCCGAGCTGACCAACCAGCCGACCACCCCTGCGATCGACAACCTGGTGCTCGACATCGCCGGCGCCACCGGCACCGAGGCCGACCTGGTCGCCGGCATGGAGGACGGCCTGCTGCTCACGTGCATGTGGTACATCCGCGAGGTCGACCCCCAGACCATGCTCCTCACCGGCCTCACCCGCGACGGCGTCTACCGCGTCCAGGGCGGCGAGATCACCGGAGCGGTGAACAACTTCCGCTACAACGAGAGCCCCATCGACGTCCTCAACCGCTACACCCACGCCTCGGAGACGGTCCCCAGCTTCTCCCGCGAGTGGGGCGAGGACTTCTTCTCCCGCACGGCGACCCCGGCCCTTCGCGTCCCGGACTTCAACATGAGCTCGGTGTCGCAGGCTCTCTAGGCAGGCCTCGGCTCTGCGTCTGAACACCCACTTGGTCGCGGGGTTGGCCGGCCACCTGCAGGTCGCTCCCGCCTACGCCTCATCACTGACCGCCTAGCCTCATGACCCGACGAGCATCTGGTGGGTTGAAGCCTCTCCCGCCGCATCACGGCCATTGACGCCGGCACAATTTGGTTCTACACCTCAAGGATGGCGTTGCCGGCAGATACAGCCTCATGGCGCAGGCGGTTGCTCTCTGCCGGTGAGACCTCGAAGGACATCTGGCCCTTTGCCCTGATGACCCTCACGCTGGTGATCTTTGCCGGGATAGCCACCATCTCCGTGGTGAGGGTGTCCACGTTCGAGTCCGGGGACATCATCTCTCTCGTTGCGGCTCTGCTCACCGCCCTGATCAGTGTTGTCATAGCGACCTACGGGTATCTCGATCGGAAGGCGGCCGCCGCTGAGCGCGGCGAGCAGCGCTACGAAGACATCGTGCTCCGGTCCTTGGAGTACTTCACCGGCGGGACTCAGCGGCGCAGCGTCGGCGTTGCCGTTGTCGAAGGCGCCTGGGACAACGCTCCGAACCTTCGACCCATTTTCGTGCCGCTCTTGGTCAACCAAGCGATCTATCTGCTTGAAGAGTCCAAACAGAAGGACGCGGCGCACGAACAGCAGAATCTGAGTCAGATCATGAAGTTGCTCATCCGCTTCAAACAGGCCGACGAGCTTTCACCCTCGAATTACCAGGGGCTCGCCGAAGCACTCCAGCGACGGACAGCCGAGAAGGTCAACGATAAGGGTGTGACCCTTTCTGCCGAGAACCTTCGCACCTGGAAGTTTGTGTTCCCAGAGTCCGCCTAGACAACTGGTCGTGACGCCCCCGTGGTGCCTCCCTCCGCCGCGATCGGGCCACGTGACTCCGGGGCGCTAGTTGTCGGGGGTGCTGGGGATGCGGCTGCCAAGCACGCCCATCGGGGGGACGACCTCACAACGGGCCCACCAGTTTTGGAAGGTTCGACCCGGCGCTGGGCACCACCAGCCTGTGGGTGGCAGACGCCCGAGGTCGACACGAACGCAGACTCACCCCAGGCCCGGCCGGCTTCTTCGACTGGGCGCCGGATGGCCGAAAGATCGCGTTCGACTTCACCGATGACGTCGGCGAGGTGCACGTGGCTGTGATCCGAC
>JAOPYC010000118.1 GCA_025964795.1 Marmoricola sp. | reverse complement strand
TGGCAGCCGAGGCCTGGCCCTACCCGCGCGAGGCGCTGGTCGAGGCCGTACGCCGTGGCTACGAGCAGCTCCCCCGCGACGCCAGGCGGCTCCCACTCGCCTGAGGTCGGCTAGGGCTGCACCGGCGCGACGAAGTCGAAGGTCGTCCCGAGCAGCCATAGCACGAGCAGCACCACCGGCAGGTGGAACATGAACTGCAGGAAGGTGAACCCGATCAGGTCCCGCGCGCGCAGGCCGAGCACCGCGAGCAGCGGCAGCATGAAGAACGGGTTGACCAGGTTGGGCAGCGCCTCGGCCGCGTTGTAGATCTGCACGGTCCAGCCGAGGTTCATCTGCACGTCGGTGGCCGACTGCATCACGTACGGCGCCTCGACCAGCCACTTGCCGCCGCCCGAGGGCACCAGGATCCCGAGGATCGCGGTGTAGACGGCGATCACCACGGCGAAGCCACCGCTGCCGCCGAGGTCGGTGAACAGCGAGGCGAGGTGCTCGGAGACCGAGAGCCCGCCGCGTCCGGTGGCGCCGGTGAGGACGGCCGCCATCGCGGCGTAGAGCGGGTACTGCACCAGCACCCCGGCGGTCGCCGGGACCGCCTTCGCCACGGCGTCGAGGAACCGGCGCGGGGTGCCGTGCAGCACCAGGCCGAGCACGACGAAGACCAGCAGGTAGGTGTCCAGGCTGCTGATCACCTTCAGGAACGGCAGGTCCACGAACTGGAAGACCAGCCACAGCAGGGAGATCAGGCCGACGAAGGCCGGCAGGATCCACGACCGCTCCAGCCACTCCCCCGGCCGGGTCGCCGGGGCCGGCGGGTCGACGGTGTCGTCGAGGTCGACGCCCATGTCCCCGGCCGTCCTGATCGACCTCCCCTGAGGCGCGGAGAACCACGAGATGACCACGGTGAGCACGACCAGCACCGCTGCCATCAGCAGCGACTGCCAGGTCAGGATCGTGTCGCCGAAGTCGAGCACACCGGTGATCTTGAGCACGGCGGGCGGCAGCGACTCCGGCGTCGCCTGCAGCTGCGCGGCGGACGACGACAGACCGAGCGCCCAGACGGCGCCGAGGCCCATGTACGCCGCGGCCCCGATCGCGCGGTAGTCGACGGTGAGGTCGGACCGCCGGGCGATGGCGCGGGCCAGCAGGCCGCTGAAGACGAGGCTCAGGCCCCAGTTGAGCAGCGAGACCGAGCACGCGATCAGCGACACGAACGCCACCGCGCCGCGGGCCGTGGAGGGCACGCGGGCGATGCGGTCGATGATCCTGGCGGCGGGTGGGGAGGTGGCGACGACGTACCCCGTGAGGACCACCATGGCCATCTGCAAGGTGAACTCGGCCAGGTCCCAGAAGCCGCCGCCGAAGGCGTTCGCGACCACCTTGGGGCTGGACCCGTTGACCAGCGCCGCGAGCGTCACCACGACCACGCCGATCAGGGCGAAGACGTAGGCGTCCGGGAACCACTTCTCGGTCCAGCCCGCGAGGCGCTGGGCGAACCGAGCCAGTCCGCGCTCCTGGTCGTCCGTCGTGGCAGTGGTGGCAGCCATGGGCTCCCCCGTTCCGAGTCGGTTGGGGAGCCACGCTAGGGGTGCGGACCGCTCGCGGCTAGGGGCGCGTCACCAGGTCCTGGCGCGCGGGGGGTGCCAGCGGTGCGGGCCGCGCCAGCGGAAGATCACGAACCAGGCCACCAGCCCGATCAGGATGAACGGGAGATGCGTGACCACGGTCAAGATGATCAGCGCGAACATGACCGGCGGCAGCGGGACCGGCCAGCGGCGCGACGGACGTCCGGTCACGCGCGCCGGCTCGCGGCCCGGTCGGGCCGTGCCGCTGATCGGGGAGCGGACCGGTAGGTCGACGAAGACCGGGGCGAGATCGCCCTCGGTCCTCGCCGACCACGCGGCGTCGCTGCGCTCGTCGAATTCCGCCTTGGTGAGGCGGCCCACGGCGTACTGCTCAGCGAGCAGGTCCACGGCCGCCTCACGGTCGGCGTCGCTGATGCGCAGCGAGCCCATCACTCCTCCTCGGAGTCCGCGCTCGTGTCCTCGGGCCCCTCGGCGAGCAGCCCGTAGAGCCGCCTCCGGGTGTCCACGAGGATCTCGACCGCCTTCTCGCGCTGGTCCTGGGTGCCGGTGGTCGCCACCTGGACGATCGCACCGACGGTCTGGGCGATGACCTGCTTGAAGTTGGTCGCCTCGTCGTCATGCTCCTCGGCGAACGGCGCCCAGACGGCCGCCATCTCCTCAGGGTGCTCGACGACGTACGCCGTGCCCGCGGCGGTCAGCTGGACCGCCTTGCGTCCGGTCGGCGCGTCCTCCACGAGGCCCTCGTCGAGCAGCTGCGCGATGGTCGGGTAGATCGAGCCGGGGCTCGGCTTCCACACGCCATCGGTGCGCTCGGCGATGGTCTGGATGACCTGGTAGCCGTTCACCGGCTCCGTGGAGGTGTGCAGCACGTCGAGGATGGCCGAGCGCACGTCGCCACGGCGTACTCGGGGGCGTCGCCGCCCACCGCGTCCGCCGGGGCCGGCGCCCATCTCGGGGCCGAACATCTGCGCGACCCACGGCGGCGGGCCGCCCATCGGCCCGCCCCACGGACCACGGCCGCCAGGGCCGCCGTGCCGTCCGTGTCCTCGGCCGCCGCCACGCTGGCGGCGGGTTGGTTCGAATTCTGGTGTCCACATCGGGTGTCCCATGTCGAGAGCTCCTTCCGTTGGTGGTGTCGGGCCCGGTAGATGTTCCTCAGGCTTCGCCGACACTGTCTCGATATGTTGACGATATATCGCGAACAATCTTTACGCAAGTCCTCCTCGTCGGGCGTGCCGGTCCACGCCCCGGAGGCGCCCTCGCCGTAGCGTTCCGGGGTGACTCCTCCCCTGGACCCGAACGACCGCTACGGCACCGACGTGCTCGCGACCGACTGGCGGACGCCGAAGAACGGTCGCGCCGTCGAGATCGACGCCGACCTGGGCCTGGTGGTCGAGGAGGTCACCACCGACTGGTGCGGCGAGATCGTCAAGGTCGAGCGCGACCTCGGCACGCTGACGCTGGAGGACCGCCGCAACAAGCGGCGTACGTTCCCGCTCGGGCCCGGCTTCCTGCTCGAGGGCCGACCGGTCGTGCTCGTGGCCCCGACCCGCAAGGGACCCGTCGCGCCGACCCGTACGGCGTCCGGGTCGGTCGCCGTCCAGGGCGTCAAGGCGCGGGTCGCCCGGGCCAGCCGGATCTTCGTCGAGGGCCGGCACGACGCCGAGCTGGTCGAGAAGGTGTGGGGCGACGACCTGCGGATCGAGGGCGTGGTCGTGGAGTACCTCGAGGGCATCGACGACCTCGGCGAGCTGCTGCGCGACTTCGGTCCGGGACCCGAGCGCCGGGTCGGCGTGCTCGTCGACCACTTGGTGCCGGGCTCGAAGGAGAGCCGCATCGCCGCATCCGTCCGCAAGTCGGCCGTGGGTCAGCACGTGCTGATCGTCGGGCACCCGTTCATCGACATCTGGGCCGCGGTCAAGCCCGAACGGCTCGGCAAGAAGGCGTGGCCGCAGATCCCCCGCACCATCGAGTGGAAGCACGGCGTGTGCCAGAGCTTCGGCTGGCCGCACCGCGACCAGGCCGACATCGCCCGCGCCTGGAAGCACATCCTCGGCGGCGTCCGCGGCTTCCAGGACCTCGACCCGACCCTTCTCGGCCGGGTGGAGGAGCTGATCGACTTTGTCACCGCCGAGGGCCGCTGAGCGGTCGGCTCAGCCGGCCTGGCGCACCGCCTCGGCCACCGCGGCGCGCAGGGTCGTGGGGTCCACGCCGGCGGCGACCAGGGTGTCGCGGACGATCACGTCGCCCTCCCGGACCAGCCCCAGCAGGAGGTGCTCGGTGCCGATGTAGTGGTGCCGCAGGGCGACCGCCTCCCGCAGCGCCAGCTCGAGCACCTTCTTGGAAGGACGCGAGAAGCGCAGGTGCGCCCGGGAGCGGTTCCGGCGTGGCACCACGCCGTCGTCGCCCATCCGGCTGACGACCTCCTCGAGGTCGATCCCGATGCTCCTGAGCGCTTCGGCGTCGGAGTCGTCGAGCCCGTCGACGTAGCGCGAGCGCCGCTTGTCCAGCTCCGCGTGCAGCCGCTCGGAGGGGCCGCCCTGGTCGTTGAGGACGCGTACGGTGAGGCAGCGGTCGTCCCAGAGGAGCGCGGCGAACAGGTGCTCGGGCCGGACCTGGCTGGCCCGCGACTCGAGTGCGATCTGCTGCGTTCGCTCGACCACCTCGCGCGCCGCCATCGTGAACCTCTCGAACATGGCCTCTCCCCTCAG
Organism: Marmoricola sp.; assembly: GCA_025964795.1. Classification (GTDB taxonomy): domain Bacteria; phylum Actinomycetota; class Actinomycetes; order Propionibacteriales; family Nocardioidaceae; genus Marmoricola. Next base: position 407 of record JAOPYC010000118.1, on the reverse strand, counting down.
TTCTTGCCGTGCTTCTTGTGAACGGCCTGCCGGCTGACCTCCAGCGCCTCGCCGATCTCCGCCCACGACCAGCCCTGCTGTCGGGCCCGGCGTACCTGCACCCGCTCGAGCTCCTCGAGCAGCCGGCGCAGCGCCCGCACGGCCCGCAGCCCGACCCGCGGGTCTGACGCACTGGCGGCGGTGGCGAGATCGGACTCGGTGGTCATGAGCGTCAATCTAGGTTGACGACACGAATATGTCAACCCTTGTTGACGCAGGGACATTGTGGGCGGGGTTCTCAGGTGAACCCTGCACTTCTCAGGTGTTGCAACCCCTGAGAAGTGCCGGTTTCCCCGGTTAACCGGGGAAACCGGCAGCCCGTCACTCCACCAGGTCGCGGACCACGGCGTCGGCGAGCAGGCGGCCGC
>JAOPYC010000035.1 GCA_025964795.1 Marmoricola sp. | reverse complement strand
GGCGGGCTCTCCCACGACGACATCATCGGCCGCGACGAGGGCTTCACCATCACCTCGACCTCCGGCGGCGAATACCTCGTCTTCCGCCCGCTGCTCAACGAGTTCGTGGTCTCCATGCCGCGCGGGGCGGCGGTCGTCTACCCCAAGGACGCGGCGCAGATCGTGGCCATGGCCGACATGTTCCCCGGCGCGAGGGTCGTCGAGGCCGGAGCCGGCTCCGGGGCCCTGACCTGCTCGCTGCTGCGTGCGGTCGGCCCGACCGGTCGGGTCTCCTCGTTCGAGCGGCGCGAGGAGTTCGCCGACGTGGCCCGCCGCAACGTCAACCAGTTCTTCGGCGGCGAGCACCCGGCGTGGACCCTGACGGTGGGCGACCTCGTCGAGGCCCTGCCGGCCGTGGACCCCGCCGGCACCGTGGACCGTGTGGTGCTGGACATGCTCGCCCCCTGGGAGTGCGTCGACGTCGTCGCCGACGCCCTGGTCCCCGGCGGGATCGTGGTGGCGTACGTCGCGACCACCACCCAGCTCGCCCGGGTGGTGGAGACCCTCCGTGCCCACGGGGAGTTCACCGAGCCCCAGCCGTGGGAGACCCTCGTCCGCGACTGGCACGTGGAGGGACTGGCCGTCCGCCCCGGGCACCGGATGAACGGGCACACCGGGTTCCTGGTCACCGCCCGCAGGATGGCGCCCGGCCACGCCGCCCCGGTCAAGAAGCGCCGGCCGGCGCCCGGTGCCTACGGCGTCGACTACGACGGGCCGCGCCCGGTGGGGCTCCCTCCCGGGACCGCGTGAGCCTGCCCGGACCGCGAACTTTGTTGCAGATCGGCAACGTGATGCACCAGACACGGCGTTAACCGCTTGGCATCCGGGGTCGGCCGAGTAGGGTCGAAATCCAGATCCTGCCCCCGGAGGTGGTTCCCGTGCCTGACCCAGGTGCCGAACATGGACCGACCACTGCCCAGCTGCTGAACCAGGTCTCCTTCTTGGAGGCCGAGGTCGCAGACCTGCGCCGACGACTGTCGGACTCGCCCGGGAGCTCGCGGGCGCTCGACCAGAGGCTGCTGGACACCCAGCGCTCGCTGGCGGCGGTGACCTCCCAGAACGAGCGACTCGCCCAGACCCTGCGTGAGGCGCGCGACCAGATCGTCACCCTCAAGGAGGAGGTCGACCGGCTCGCACAGCCCCCGACCGGCTTCGGCACGTTCCTCAAGCGCAACGAGGACGACTCGATCGACGTCTTCACCGGTGGCCGCAAGCTCCGGGTCAACGTCAGCCCCTCGGTCGACCTCGACACCCTGACCAGGGGTCAGGAGGTCATGCTCAACGAGGCTCTCAACGTCGTGATGGCGCTGGACTTCGAGAAGGTCGGCGAGGTCGTGATGTTCAAGGAGGTGCTCGCCGACGGTGACCGCGTCCTGGTCATCGCGAACGCCGACGAGGAGCGCGTCGTACGCCTCGCCGAGCCGCTGCGCGAGATCACCCTGCGGGCGGGCGACTCCCTGCTGCTCGACTCCAAGTCGGGCTACGTCTACGAGCGGGTGCCGAAGTCCGAGGTCGAGGAGCTCGTCCTGGAGGAGGTCCCCGACATCGACTACAGCTCGATCGGTGGGCTCGCCGGCCAGATCGAGCAGATCCGCGACGCTGTCGAGCTGCCCTACCTGCACCCCGAGCTGTTCAAGGACTACCAGCTCAAGCCGCCGAAGGGCGTCCTGCTCTACGGCCCTCCCGGGTGCGGCAAGACGCTGATCGCCAAGGCCGTCGCCAACTCGCTGGCCAAGAAGGTCGCCGAGAAGACCGGTCAATCCGGTCGCTCGTTCTTCTTGAACATCAAGGGCCCCGAGCTGCTGAACAAGTACGTCGGCGAGACCGAGCGGCACATCCGGCTCGTCTTCCAACGGGCACGGGAGAAGGCCAGCGAGGGCACCCCGGTGATCGTCTTCTTCGACGAGATGGACTCCCTGTTCCGCACCCGCGGCTCGGGGGTCTCCTCCGACGTGGAGAACACCATCGTCCCGCAGCTGCTCTCCGAGATCGACGGCGTGGAGGGCCTAGAGAACGTCCTGGTCATCGGCGCCTCGAACCGTGAGGACATGATCGACCCGGCAATTCTGCGGCCGGGCCGGCTCGACGTGAAGATCAAGATCGAGCGTCCCGACGCCGAGTCTGCGCGCGACATCTTCACCAAGTACCTCACCGCCCAGCTGCCGCTCAACGCCGACGACCTCGCCGAGTTCGGCGGGGACCGCGACGCGACCGTGGCCGGCATGATCACCGCCACCGTGGAGCGGATGTACACCGAGTCGGAGGAGAACCGCTTCCTCGAGGTCACCTACGCCAACGGCGACAAGGAGGTCCTCTACTTCAAGGACTTCAACTCGGGCGCGATGATCCAGAACATCGTCGACCGGGCGAAGAAGATGGCCATCAAGGACGTCCTCGACCACGACAACCCGGGCCTGCGGGTGCAGCACATGCTCCAGGCCTGCGTCGACGAGTTCAAGGAGAACGAGGACCTGCCCAACACCACCAACCCCGACGACTGGGCGCGGATCTCCGGCAAGAAGGGAGAGCGGATCGTGTTCATCCGCACCCTGATCACCGGCAAGCAGGGCACCGAGCCCGGCCGCTCGATCGACACGGTCGCCAACACGGGGCAGTATCTCTGAGGCAGCGAAGACACAGACGAAGGGCGCCGACCCCGCGGTCGGCGCCCTTCGTCGTCCTGGCTGCTGAGGCCGGGGATCAGCCGTTGGGGTTGAGGTACTTGAAGGCGCCCTTGCCCCACGGGATGGAGTTGCCCTGGGGGATGTAGCGGGCCTCCTTCGGCTTCACGCCGTAGCCCGGGGAGTGCGAGGAGCCCTGCGCCCAGGTGCGGTTGAAGTTGATCAGGTGGGCGCGCGCCGCGGCCAGCCCGCTGGTCTGCTGCATCTGCTCGTCGTTGTTGAACGCCGCGTTGCTCCAGTTGGCCGAGCCCGCGAAGGTCACGAAGGACGCCGTCGAGGGACCCCAGTTGCCGGCGATCGTCACCCACTTGCTGTGGTTGTACTTGACGATCTCGCGGTGGCTGTTGGTGATCACCGACTGCTTCATCGGGATCGGGCCGCGACCGGAGCCGTTGCGCAGGATCTGCAGGACCGGACGCGTGGCGAGAGTGTAGATGATCGCCACGTCGCAGCCGGCGTTCCACAGGGCGCGCAGCTTCTTCGACAGCCAGACGCCACGAGGGTCGTAGATGGCGTACTGGATGATCCGGATCTTGGTGCGGGTGCTGCCGCCCGTGGTCGAGCCGAGGCACCGGGTCGGGTTCAGCGCCTGCATCACCGGGTCACCGGCGGGTGACGTCGAGGGCCGCGGGAAGAACATGCTGGCCGTGTTGCCGGTGACGTAACGGCGGTAGGGCTGGCTCTGCGGGATGCCCAGCCGGGTCTCGCGGAAGACCGTCATGAACTGGCTCCACATGGTGTCCGAGGTGAAGGTCTGCGCCTCGTTCCACTGGCCGCTCACCGCGAAGGAGGTCAGGTTCGCCGAGGTCGAGACGACCACGTGCCGCACGTGGGCGTAGCCGACGTTGTCGAACAGCATGTACTTCGAGTGCGGGGTGCCGCCGTGGCCGCGGCAGGCGCCCCGGCAGGCGCGCGCGAAGCTGACCTTGTCCGAGGACCCGGCGACGCCGTTCTTGTAGTAGTTGCTGCCGAGGTTCTTCACCAGCAGCTTCCAGGGCCGACCGCCCTTGTTGCGCTTCTTGGCCGCCATGACCTGGACGCTGACCCCGCGCTTGTGCGCGGCCACCAGGGCCTTGGCGATCCCCATGTCCTCGAAGGACCACGTGGCGATGCGGATGGTGCCGTTGGTGGCCAGGGGGAGGCCGTTGGCGTCGCGGGGGCCGCCCCAGACACCCTGGATGGTCATCAGGATCCGGTTGCGGATCGCGAGCCGGTCACCCTTCGCCGCGTTGGGGAAGGTGAAGTAGTTGCCGTTGGGGAAGACGTAGTTACGCGGGGGCTGCCCCGGGTAGCGCGCGGCCTTGACCGCGGCGGTCTTCGCGGCCGGGGCCGTCACGGCGGCGACGCGGCTCGGCGCGGGTGCGGCGCTGGCCACCCCCGAGCCCAGGGTGCTCGCGGTGAGGGCGAGGGCGACGAGGCCCGCGACGGACGCGACTGAACGACGAATGGACATGGTGGGCTTCCCCCAAGGAACGACGACCGAGACACCCGCACGGGGCCCGCAGAACTTAACACGCGAGGGCCACGCCCACCCGAGAACCGGTCTAGGCCGACGCCGCACGTACGCTCGCAACGTGAGCGTACGCAGGGTGATGGGGACTGAGACCGAGTTCGGCATCTCGGTGCAGGGACATCCGCACGCCAACCCGATGGTGGCGAGCACCCGGCTGGTCAACGCCTACGCGACCGCCACCTTGAACGCGCGACGGGCCCGTTGGGACTTCGAGGAGGAGTCGCCGCTGCGCGATGCCCGCGGGTTCGACATGTCCCGCGAGAGCGCCGACGCCAGCCAGCTCACCGACGAGGACCTCGGCCTGGCCAACGTCATCCTCACCAACGGCGCCCGGCTCTACGTGGACCACGCCCACCCGGAGTACTCCACGCCGGAGTGCACCACGCCCCTCGACATCGTCCGGTGGGACAAGGCGGGGGAGCAGATCGCGCTGGATGCCTGCCGGTTCGCCTCCAACAGCGGCGAGGGCGACCTGCTGCTCTACAAGAACAACACCGACAACAAGGGGGCCTCCTACGGCTCCCACGAGAACTACCTCGTCCGCCGATCCACCCCGTTCGGCGACATCGTCCGTCACCTCACGCCGTTCTTCGTCAGCCGCCAGGTGGTCTGCGGCGCCGGGCGGGTCGGGATCGGCCAGGACGGCCAGGGCGACGGGTTCCAGATCAGCCAGCGGGCCGACTACTTCGAGGTCGAGGTGGGGCTCGAGACGACCCTGAAACGGCCCATCATCAACACCCGCGACGAGCCGCACGCCGATCCGGAGAAGTACCGCCGGCTGCACGTCATCCTCGGCGACGCCAATCTCTCGGAGATCTCGACCTACCTCAAGGTGGGCACCACGGCCCTGGTGCTCACGATGATCGAGGACAAGTTCCTCACCGCCGACCTCAGCGTCTCCCGGCCGGTGGCCTCGCTCAAGCACGTGTCGCACGACCCGGGCCTGACCCACCTCCTCGAGGTGGGCGACGGCCGCACCATGACCGCGGTCCAGCTGCAGTGGGAGTACCTCCACCTCGTCCAGCGCTACATCGCCGAACGGCGGGGCGGGGAGACCGATCCCCAGACCAAGGACGTGCTTGCGCGGTGGGAGTCGGTGCTCACGCGCCTCGAGCGCGACCCGTTCGAGTGCGCCGACGAGCTCGACTGGGTGGCCAAGCTCAAGCTGCTCAACTCCTACCGCGACCGCGACGGCCTGGAGTGGTCCGACGCCAAGCTGCACCTCATCGACCTGCAGTACTCCGACCTGCGACCGGAGAAGGGCCTCTACCACCGGCTGCTCAAGCTGGGACGGATGAAACGCCTCGTCGACGACGAGGGGGTGGAGGAGGCCATGCACGAGCCGCCGGAGGACACCCGCGCCTACTTCCGCGGCCGGTGCCTGAGCAAGTACGCCGACAACATCGCCGCCGCCTCGTGGGACTCGGTGATCTTCGACCTGCCCGGGCACGAGTCCCTGCAGCGCGTGCCCACGATCGACCCGCTGCGCGGCAGCAAGGCCCACGTGGGAGCCCTGCTCGACGCCCACGACACGGCTCTGGGCCTGTTCGAGGCCCTGACCCGGCGCTGAGGCTGGTCGGTCTCGCTCAGTCGTCGGGCAGGTAGCGGTAGATCCCCTGGCCGAACCGCGGCTCCGCCGGGACGTCCGGCAGCATGGGGATCACCCGACCGAACGAGGTGATCCGGGCCGACTCGGGGGGTGAGGACGTCTTCTGGCGCCACGTGGTGTTGAAGGCGGCCACGTGCCTGAGCGCCGTGGTCTTGTCGAGGATGCGCTGCGTCTGCTCGTCGTCACCGAAGGCCAGGTCGGCCCAGTTGGCCGAGCCGCTGATCGTGACGTAGGCGTCCGGCGTGGACCAGAGGCGGCCGATGATGGTCAGCCACTTGGAGTGGTTGTACTTCACCAGGTTGCCCCACCGGTCCTTGACGACCGACTGCTTCATGGCCACGGGACCGCGGCCCGAGCGGCTACGCAGGATGCTCAGCACCGGGCGGCTGGCCACGGAGTAGATGACCGCGACGTTGCAGCCCGCGTTGCGCAGCGCCTTCAGCTTCTTGGCGATCCAGACGCCCCGATCCCCGTAGATGGCGTACTGGATGACCCGGATCTGGGTGTACCGCGTCCGCCCCGCCACCGGGGTCCGGCAGCCGACCCCGTTGAGGTTCCCGATGATCGGGTCCTGCGCCGCCGGGATCCTGGGGTGGGGGAAGAAGTAGTCGGCGACCTTGGGGTGGAAGGCCTGGTAGTAGGGCCGGGGGACCTCCCGGGTCTGGCGCGCCTGCTTGAACACGGCCAGGTAGTCGAGGTAGACCGAGCGCGAGTAGATCGCCTGGGCCTGGTTCCACTGCCCGGTGAAGGCCATCGTGGTCAGGTTCATCGAGGTCTGCACGACGATGTTGCGCGCGTGACCCGCACCGACGTTGTCGAACAGGAAGTACTTCGCGTGGGCGGTCCCGCCCACCCCGCGGCAGGCGCCCCGGCACTGGCGGGCGAAGCTCGCCGCCTCCTGCGTGTTCGGGTAGTGCTTGCGGTAGAGCCTCGAGCCGAGCTTCTTGCGCAGCCACGCCCACGACGCGTGCCCCTTGTTCGCAGCCTTGGCGGCGACGATCTGGACGCTCACGCCCCGCTTCTTGGCGGCGACGAGCGCCCTCGCCATCTCCCAGTCGTCGAAGGACCAGGTGACCATCCGGATGGTGCCGTTGGTGGGCAGCGGCGTGCCGATCGAGGTCCGCCTGCCACCCCACGTGCTGCGCACGGTGTCCAGCACCCGCTCCCGGATCGCCAGCCTCTTCGCCCTGCTCTTGTTCGGGAAGCTGAAGTAGCTGCCGTTGGGGATCGCGTAGTTGATGCGCGGCTGACCCGGGGCCATCGCCACCGCCTGGGCTCGCGGGGCATGGTGACGCTTCGGCTTCTTGGCCTCGGCGCTTCCGGCCAGCGGGGAGAGCACGAGCACCAGTGCGAGGACGACCACGACGGCCGGGGCGAGCACCCTGCGGCCAGCGGGAGAGGCCTCGGCGAGGGCAGGGGGAAGGAGAGCCATCGTTCCTCTTCGGGGAAGGTCAAGGTGATGTCCCAGGCATCGGACCACGGATTCGTCCGGTTTTGTGGGAGGCGGGCCGGGTGTTCCGACCCGGCACCTTCGCCCAACTGGATAGGGTCGAGGCAACGACGTACGTAGGAGGTCGCGATGGCGCAGGAGCAGAAGCAACCGCGCAAGTCCCAGCAGGAGGACGAGCCCACCGACGCTGCCGCAGCGCCGGCCGAGGCCGTCACCGAGCGCAAGGAACAGCTGGACGAGGACATCGACGCGATCCTCGAGGACATCGACGACGTCCTCGAGACCAACGCCGAGGACTTCGTGAAGTCGTTCATCCAGAAGGGTGGGCAGTGACCCTCCATGACTGATGCTCGCCTGCCCGACGCGTTCCTGGCCCCGGGATCGTCCTCGTTCGCCGAGCTCCTCGGCCAGGTCTCACCGGAGCTGTTGCCCTCCCGGCGGCCGCTGCCGCCGGGAGACGCCACCTCGCTGGCGCCGCACGCGACCACCATCGTCGCGGCGACGTTCACCGGTGGTGTGGTGATGGCCGGGGACCGGCGCGCCACGATGGGCAACGTCATCGCCCAGCGCGACATCGAGAAGGTCTTCCCCGCCGACGAGTACTCCTGCGTCGGCATCGCCGGCACCGCCGGTCTCGCGGTGGAGATGGTCCGGCTGTTCCAGGTCGAGCTCGAGCACTACGAGAAGATCGAGGGCACCACGCTGTCGATCGACGGCAAGGCCAACCGGCTCTCGGCGCTGATCCGGGGCAACCTCGGCATGGCCATGCAGGGCCTCGCCGTGGTGCCCCTGTTCGCGGGCTACGACCTGCGCAGCAACCACGGTCGGATCTTCTCCTACGACGTCACCGGCGGACGCTACGAGGAGACGGCCTTCCACTCGGTCGGCTCGGGATCGGTCTTCGCGCGGGGCTCGCTCAAGAAGCTCTACCGCGACGACTTCGAGCAGACGCAGTGCGTCACCGCCGTGATCCAGGCGCTGTACGACGCGGCCGACGACGACTCGGCCACCGGTGGGCCCGACCTGACCCGGCGGATCTTCCCGATCGTCAGCGTGATCACCGCCGACGGCCACGTCCGGCTGTCCCAGGACCAGGTCGCCGCGATCGCCGACGAGGTCGTCGGGGGCCGGATGCAGCGTCCCGACGGTCCCGCTGCCCCCCTCATCCAGTAGGAGCACCCGTTTCATGAGCATGCCGTTCTACGTCTCGCCCGAGCAGCAGATGAAGGATCGGGCCGACTTCGCCCGCAAGGGCATCGCCCGCGGGCGGTCGGTCGCCCTGGTCCGCTACGCCGACGGGATCCTCTTCGTCTCGGAGAACCCCTCCGCGGCGCTGCACAAGGTCAGCGAGATCTACGACCGGATCGCGTTCGCCGCCGTCGGGCGCTACAACGAGTTCGAGAACCTCCGCATCGCCGGCGTACGCCTCGCCGACATGCGGGGCTACTCCTACGACCGCCTCGACGTCTCCGGCCGCGGCCTGGCCAACGCCTACGCCCAGACCCTCGGGACGATCTTCTCCAGCGGGGGAGAGAAGCCCTACGAGATCGAGATCTTCGTCGCCGAGGTGGGCGACACCGCCGCCGACGACCAGGTCTTCCGGCTGACCTTCGACGGCCAGGTGGTCGAGGAGCACGACTTCGCCGTGATGGGCGGCGCCGCGGAGTCGGTCACGAAGTACCTCGAGGAGCAGTACACCGCCGGCCTGTCCCGCGACGAGGCGGTCAAGCTCGCCGCGACGGCGCTCGGCTACAACGACACCGGCCACCGGGACATCCCGGCCGGAGACCTCGAGGTCGCCGTGCTGGACCGCACCCGCACCCAGGCGCGCAAGTTCAAGCGGCTCAACGAGCACGTGCTCAGCGACCTGCTGCCCGCCCCTGCGCCCGCCGACGAGGCGGCGACAACCCAGCCAGAGGTCGAGCCACCCGTCGCGCCCTGACCCGTATTCCCCAGCGGCCACATAGTGTGGGCACGTGGACCGGCGAATCTTCGGCATCGAGAACGAGTACGGCGTGACGTGCACGTTCAAGGGGCAGCGGCGCCTGTCCCCGGACGAGGTGGCGCGCTACCTGTTCCGCAAGGTCGTCAGCTGGGGGCGCAGCAGCAACGTGTTCCTGGCCAACGGTGCGCGGCTCTACCTCGACGTGGGCAGCCACCCGGAGTACGCCACCCCCGAGTGCGACGACATCGTCGACCTGGTCACCCACGACAAGGCGGGGGAGCGGGTCCTCGAGGGGCTGCTGGTCGACGCCGAGCGCCGGCTGCGTGACGAGGGCATCTCCGGCGACGTCTACCTGTTCAAGAACAACACCGACAGCGCGGGCAACTCCTACGGCTGCCACGAGAACTACCTGGTCAGCCGGCACGGGGAGTTCAGCAAGCTCGCCGACGTGCTGATCCCGTTCCTGGTCACCCGCCAGATCATCGTGGGCGCCGGCAAGGTGACCCAGACCCCGCGCGGTGCGTCGTACTCCGTGAGCCAGCGGGCCGAGCACATCTGGGAAGGCGTCTCGAGCGCCACCACCCGGTCCCGGCCGATCATCAACACCCGCGACGAGCCGCACGCCGACGCCGAGCGGTTCCGCCGCCTGCACGTGATCGTGGGCGACTCGAACATGAGCGAGACCACCACCATGCTGAAGGTGGCCAGCTGCGACCTCGTGCTGCGGATGATCGAGGAGGGCGTGGTGATGCGCGACCTCACCATGGAGAACCCCATCCGAGCCATCCGCGAGATCTCCCACGACATGACCGGCCGCCGCAAGGTGCGCCTGGCCAACGGCCGGGAGGCGAGCGTCCTGGACATCCAGGGGGAATACCTCTCCAGGGTTCGCGACTTCGTCGACCGTCGCGAGCTGCACACCCCCGTGATCGAGGCGTCCCTCGACCTGTGGGAGCGCGGGCTCAAGGCCGTCGACTCCGGCGACCTCTCGCTGGTGGAGCGGGAGATCGACTGGGTGATCAAGTGGAAGCTGATCGACCGCTACCGCGCCAAGCACGGCCTCCCGCTCGGGCACCCGCGGGTCGCCCAGCTGGACCTCGCCTACCACGACATCCACCGCGAGCGCGGGCTCTACTACCTGCTCGAGAAGCGCGGCGCGGTCAAGCGGGTCACCACCGACCTGGCGATCATGAAGGCCAAGTCCGTCCCGCCGCAGACCACGCGGGCCCGCCTCCGCGGCAACTTCATCAAGCGCGCGCAGGAGCGCCGCCGCGACTTCACCGTCGACTGGGTGCACCTCAAGCTGAACGACCAGGCCCAGCGCACGGTGCTGTGCAAGGACCCCTTCCGGTCCCACGACGAGCGGGTCGAGCGACTGATCGAGGGCATGTGACCCAGCTGCACCTCGTCGCCACCGCCCTGGTTGCGGTGGCGCTCACGGCGAGCGCCTGCGGCACGGGAACGAGGCGCGAGACCAGCCTGCAGGACCAGGTGCAGGTGACCGGTGCGTTCAAGGCCCGCCCGACGCTGCGGTTCAAGGCACCGCTGAGCATCGAGAAGAGCGAGTCGTGGGTGACCCAGGCGGGCAGGGGCGACCGCGTCGGCGCCGCGTCCACGGTGATCCTCCAGCTCACCATCACCAACGGCCGCACCGGCAAGCCGGCGGTCTCCACCCTGGACAAGGGGCAGCGCCCGCTGGACATCCGGCTCGGCAACCAGGTGTTCCCCTCGCTGGCCCAGGCCCTCGTCGGCCAGCGCGACCACTCCCGGGTCGTGGTCGCCTCCACCCCCGAGGACGCCTACGGCAGCAACGGGGCTCCGCAGGTCGGCCTCGAGGCCGACGACCCGGTGCTGATGGTGGCCGACATCCTGTCCACCGACCCGACGACCGTGCTCACGTCGCCGACCGGCGCGACCGGCACCCCGCCCGCCACTGCTCCCAGGCTCGTGCTCGCCGACGGGGTGCCGGCCCGGTTCGACTTCACCGGAGCGCGCAAGCCCCGCAAGCTCGTCGTCATCGCGCTGCGTGAGGGCACCGGACCCGTGGTCGAGTCCCCCGACCGGGTGGCGGTGGACTACCTGCTCCAGGTCTGGGGCGCCCCCGAACCGGTGCAGGAGACCTTCAGCAAGGAGCCCACCTTGATCTCGATCGGCACGTCGAGCGGTGCGATCAAGGCCTGGGACACGGCCCTCGTCGGCGCCAAGGAGGGCTCCCGGCTGCTGATCCTGGCGCCGCCGGAGCTGGCCTACGGCGCGACCGCCCAGCAGGACATCCCGTCGGGCTCGACCCTGGCGTTCGTGGTCGACGTGCTCGGCGTCGGTTGACCGAGGAGGATCGATGAGTGTGACCGCGGCGAAGTCAGAGCGCCTGCTCAACCTGGTGATCCTGCTGCTGGTGGCGCGCAACTACACCACCAAGGAGCAGATCCGCTCGCTGATGGAGCCCTACCGGGCCAGCAGCGACGAGGCCTTCGACCGGATGTTCGAGCGCGACAAGGACGACCTCCGAGCCCTGGGCATCCCGCTCGAGACGGGCTACGTCGACAAGTTCTTCGAGGACGAGCAGGGCTACCGGATCAAGCGGGACGCCTTCGAGCTCCCCTCGATCGACTTCACCGCCGACGAGGTGGCCGTCCTGGGCCTCGCGGCGCGGGTGTGGCGGCACGCCGGCCTGGCCGCAGCGACCTCCGACGCGCTGGTCAAGCTGAAGGCGGCCGGGCTCAGCTTCGACCGGGAGCAGCTCGATCAGGTGCAGCCGACGCTGGCCGCGGAGGAGCCGGCGTTCGAGGCGATGTGGCAGGCGACCGTCCACCGCACCCCGGTGGAGTTCGACTACAGCCGGGCCGGCCAGCGGGACGCCTCCACCCGACACCTGCAGCCGTGGGGAGTGGTGACGGCCCAGGGTCGTTGGTACGTCGCCGGGCTGGACACCGACCGCGGCGAGCCCCGGATGTTCCGCCTCAGCCGGATCTCCTCCGAGGTGGTCACCACCGGTCCGGCCGGGGCCTTCACGGTGCCCGAGGGGACCGATCTGCGCGCGCTGTCCCAGACCCTGGCTCCGCGACGGCCGGACCGCAGTGCCGTGGTGCTCGCCCGTCCCGGCGCCGCCAACGGCCTGCGCCGGCGCGCGAGCGTGACCGACCGGGACGTGACCGGTCCCGACGGCTCGACCGGCTGGGACCGGCTCGAGGTGCCCTACGTGTCGGAGTCCGACTTCGCCGGCGAGCTGCTGGGGTACGCCGACGCGGTCGTCGCCGAGTCGCCCGTCGAGCTGCGCGCCTCCGTGCGCGACCGGCTCGCGGACGTCGTCAGCGGAGCGGCGCGATGAGCGGCGCCCGGGAGCAGGTCTCCCGCCTCCTGGCCCTGGTGCCCTACCTGCAGAGCCGCGACGACATGTCGCTGACCCAGGTCGCGGCCGACTTCGGGGTGCAGCCCGAGCAGATCATGAAGGACCTCAAGGTCCTGTGGATGTGCGGCCTGCCCGGTCTGACCCCCGACAAGATGATCGAGGTCGACTTCGAGGCGATCGAGGAGGACCCCGAGGGCGTCGTACGCATCGAGAACGCGGAGTTCCTCGCCCGGCCCGTCCGGCTGGGCAGCTCGGAGGCCTCTGCCCTGATCGTCGCGCTGCGGGCCCTGCGCGAGGGCAGCCCGGAGTCTTCCCACGAGGTGATCGACCGGTGCCTGGTCAAGCTCGAGGAGGCCGCCGCCACCGGCACCCCGGCGCCGCAGGTCGAGGTGCACCTGCCCCGCTCCGACGCGGGGGAGCGGCACGTGGCCGTGCTCCGTGAGGCCATCGCCACCAACCGGCAGGCCCGGCTGGACTACTACGTCCCCACCCGCGACGAGACGACGCAGCGCACGGTCGACCCACTGGAGCTGCTGACCAGCGACGGCCGGGACTACCTCGACGCCTGGTGCCACCTCGCGCAGGCGCGGCGGCTGTTCCGCCTCGACCGGATGTACGCCGTCGAGCTCGTCGACGAGCCCCGCCAGCAGCACTCGCTGCGCCCGAGGGACCTCTCCGAGGGACTCTTCGAGCCCGGTCCCGACGACGTGGTGGCCGTGCTGCACCTCGAGCGGCACGCCCGGTGGGTGGCCGACTACCACCCGGTGGACTCGGTCAGGGAGCTCGGCGAGGGGCGTCTGGAGGTCACGCTCCGGGTCGGCGACCCGCGCTGGCTGGTGCGCCTGGCGCTGCGCCTGGCACCGTCCGTCACCGTGGTCTCGCCGGACGACCTGCGTTCCGAGGTCGAGAGCACCGCCCGGCTCGCACTCGCCCAGTACGGCGAGGCCACCCCGGATGCTCAGGGAGACGGCGTAGCATGACCACCATGACCAGCTTCCTCGCCACCCCACTGCTCGCGAACCTCGGTCCCACCGAGCTGATCATCATCTTCGCCGTGCTGGTGCTGCTCTTCGGTGCGAAGAAGCTCCCCGAGCTCGCCCGCGGCAGTGGACGGGCCCTGCGGATCTTCAAGGCCGAGACCAAGGGCCTGATCGACGATGACGACGACGACGAGCTGAAGACCCCCGAGCAGCGCCAGATCGACGCCCAGCGCCGTGCGGCGGCCGAGGCCGAGGCCCAGAAGACAGTGCGTCCGACTCCTGAAGACCCCGGCACCCCCAAGCTCTGACGACAGCCCCGTCCGACTGTGTCCTTCGGTGGCGCTCTAGAGCTGTTCCGCGGCCGGCCCCGTGACCCGATCGGTGAGGGCGGTCGGATGTCCCTCGGGGACCACTTCCGCGAGCTGCGCGCCCGGGTCATGCGCGCGACCCTCTACCTGGTGGTCGGCACGATCATCGCGCTGTTCTTCTGGCAGCAGCTCTTCGACCTGATCTACGCGCCCTACCGCAGCGCCCAGGAGTCGCTCGGGAACAAGGTGCAGACCCGCGCGGTGATCACCGGCATCGGCAGCCCGCTCCTGCTCCAGCTCAAGCTCTGCGGGGTCGCCGGCATCGTCGGCACCTCCCCGTTGTGGCTCTACGAGATCTGGGCCTTCATCACGCCGGGGCTGCACGCGCACGAGCGCCGCTGGACCCGGCTGTTCGCCATGGTGGCCGGGCCGCTGTTCCTCGCCGGCGTCGCCGTGGGCTACTACGTGCTGCCGAAGGGCATCGCCGCGCTGATCGGCTTCACGCCGCTCGAGCTCACCCAGCTGACCGAGTTCGGGGACTTCTTCACCTTCATCACCCGGATGCTGCTCGTCTTCGGGGTGGCCTTCGAGATCCCGCTGTTCATCGTGCTGCTCAACCTGGCCGGGGTGGTCTCCGGCAAGGCCCTGGGGCAGTACCGACCCTGGATCGTCATCGGGACCCTGATCTTCGCGGCGGTGGCGACACCGTCCACGGACCCGTTCTCGATGCTGATGCTGGCCGTCCCCATGCTCATCCTGATCTTCATCAGCGAGATCATCGCCCGCATCGTCGACCGCCGGCGAGCGCGCGGCAACCCGGCCGAGCAGTGGGACGACGACGCACCCTCGGCCCTGTAGACCGTCCCCGCGGCACCCCGGCAGATAGGGTTTCAGCGTGTCCCCGGAGATCGCGCTTCTCACCAACCCGACGTCCGGCAAGGGCAGGGGAGCGCGCATCGTCGACGAGGTGCTGCCGCGGCTCCGTGACGCCGGCTACCTCGTGCGCAACCTCGTGGGGCGCGACGCCGACGAAGCCCTGGACCTCGCACGGCACTGCGTGGCCGACGGGCTGGAGACGCTCGTGGTGGTCGGGGGGGACGGCATGGTCCACCTCGCGCTCCAGGCGGTGGCGGGCACCGAGACCCGGCTCGGACTGGTCCCGGCCGGCACCGGCAACGACGTGGCGCGCTACTTCGACATCCCGCGCAAGGAGGCGGCCGCCGCCACCGACGTCGTCATCGGCGGCCGGGAGCGCCGCGTGGACCTGGCCCGGGTCGGCTCGAAGTACTTCCTGACCGTGCTGGCGGCGGGGTTCGACGCGATCGTCAACGAGCGCGCCAACGACATGACCTGGCCGAAGGGCCAGATGCGCTACAACCTGGCCACGGTCGCCGAGCTGCGCACGCTGCGACCGATCCCCTACGTGCTCGACATCGACGGCGAGCAGCACCGGTTCGACGCGACCATGGTCGCGGTGGGCAACGGCCCGTCGTTCGGTGGCGGCCTGCGCATCACCGAGGGGGCACTGCTCGACGACGGCCTCCTCGACGTGGTCGTCATCCGGCCGATGAGCCGGACGATGCTGCTGCGCACCTACCCGAAGCTGTTCAAGGGCACCCACGTCCACCACCCGGGCTACCAGCACCACCACGCGAAGAAGGTCACGATCGCGGCGCCCGGGATCACGGCGTACGCCGACGGCGAGCGGATCGCCGCCCTGCCCCTGACCGTCGAGGTCGCCCCTCTCGCCCTCAGAATGCTGGTGCCATGAGCTCCCCGTCCGAGCAGTACGCCCGCTTCCGCCGCAACCGCGAGCACCCCGGCCTCGCCGACTTCGCGTCCCGGCTCGACTTCAGCCTGGACGACTTCCAGGTGCGCGCCTGCCGTGAGCTCGAGGAGGGACGGTCGGTGCTGGTCGCCGCGCCGACCGGGTCCGGCAAGACGATCGTCGGCGAGTTCGCGGTGCACCTGGCCCTGGAGAGCGGTCGCAAGGCGTTCTACACGACCCCGATCAAGGCGCTGTCGAACCAGAAGTTCAACGACCTCGCCAAGCGGTACGGCGCGGAGAACGTCGGCCTGCTCACCGGCGACAACAGCATCAACGGCGAGGCGCCGGTGGTCGTGATGACCACCGAGGTCCTGCGCAACATGCTCTACGCCGGGTCGCGCACCCTCGACGGCCTCGGCTTCGTGGTGATGGACGAGGTGCACTACCTCGCCGACCGGATGCGCGGGGCCGTCTGGGAGGAGGTCATCATCCACCTCCCCGAGTCGGTGGCGCTGGCCTCGCTCTCGGCCACGGTCAGCAACGCCGAGGAGTTCGGCGAGTGGCTCGGCACCGTCCGCGGCGAGACCGTCACGATCGTCGAGGAGCGCCGGCCGGTGCCGCTCTACCAGCACGTCGTGGTCGGTCGCCGGATGTACGACCTGTTCGCCGACGAGACCGGCACCGACCCGGCCGAGCTCGAGGCCGCCCACCGGGAGCCGAAGGTGAACCCCGAGCTGGTGCGCGTCGCCCGCGACGACTGGGCCCGGGGCCGGATGAAGGACCGCCGGACGCCGCGCAACGGCAAGCGGCCCACGAAGGGCCCGAGCAACACCCGCGCCGCATGGACCCCGAGCCGCAGCGACGTGGTCGAGCAGCTCGACCGCGCCGGGCTGCTCCCGGCCATCGTGTTCATCTTCAGCCGCGTCGGCTGCGACGCCGCCGTGCAGCAGTGCCTGAACGCCAACCTCCGGCTGACCTCGCCGGAGGAGCGCGACGAGATCGTCGCCTTCGTGCAGGAGCGGTGCTCCAACATCCCCGACGAGGACCTGCAGGTGCTCGGCTACCACGAGTTCCTCGACGGCCTCAGCCGCGGGATCGCCGCCCACCACGCCGGGATGCTGCCCAGCTTCAAGGAGTGCGTGGAGGAGCTGTTCCTGCGCGGCCTGTGCCGGGTGGTGTTCGCCACCGAGACACTGGCCCTGGGCATCAACATGCCCGCCCGCTCGGTGGTCATCGAGAAGCTGTCGAAGTGGAACGGCGAGACCCACGCCGACATCACGCCGGGGGAGTACACCCAGCTCACCGGTCGCGCCGGTCGTCGCGGCATCGACGTCGAGGGCCACGGGGTCGTGCTGTGGCAGCAGGGGTTCGATCCCAAGGCCGTCGCCGGCCTGGCGTCCACCCGCACCTATCCGCTGAAGTCCTCGTTCCGGCCGTCGTACAACATGGCGGTCAACCTGGTGCACCAGTTCGGCCGCGAGCGGGCCCGCGAGCTGCTGGAGTCGTCGTTCGCGCAGTTCCAGGCCGACAAGGCCGTGGTCGGACTGGCCCGCCAGCTGCGCAAGAGCGAGGACGCCCTCGCGGGCTACGCGGACGCGGCGAAGTGCCACCTCGGCGACTTCATGGAGTACGCCGGGTTGCGCCACCAGCTCTCCGACACCGAGAAGAACCTGTCGAAGTCACGCCGGTTCGACCAGCGCCAGGAGGTCATCGACTCCCTGGAGCAGCTGCGCCCCGGTGACGTGATCGAGGTTCCCAGCGGGCGGTTCGCCGGGATGGCCGTGGTGCTCGACCCCGGACTCAGCCTGACTTCTCGCGGAGCCGACCGGGAGGGCCCGCGTCCCTACGTGCTCACCGAGGACAAGCACGCCCGCCGGCTGAGCCTGGTCGACTTCCCGGTGCCGGTCGCGTCGTTCACCCGCGTGAAGATCCCGAAGAACTTCAACGGCCGCAACCCGCAGTCGCGCCGCGACCTGGCCTCGACGCTGCGCAACCGCACGCACAACCTGACGCCGCCGCCACCGAACCAGCGCAACGGCGGCCGCGGACCCACGGTGCACAACCCGATCGAGGACCGCCGCATCGAGGAGCTCCGTCGCCAGCTGCGTGCGCACCCGTGCCACGGCTGCCCCGACCGGGAGGACCACGCGCGCTGGTCGGAGCGCTACTTCAAGCTGGACCGGGACGCGAGGACCCTCAAGCGCCGCATCGAGCAGCGCACCAACACCATCGCCCGGCACTTCGACCGGGTCTGCGACGTGCTCACCACCCTGGGCTACCTCGAGGGCGAGACCCACGAGTCGACGGTGACCGAGCGCGGCCGCACGCTGATGCGGATCTACAACGAGATGGACCTGCTCACCGCCGAGTCGCTCCGCGCCGGCCTGTGGGACGGCCTGGACGCCTCCGGGCTGGCCGCGGTGCTCTCGACGCTGGTCTACGAGTCGCGCCGACCCGACGACGCCGCGGCGCCGCGGCTGCCCGGGGGACGGGTCAAGCAGATCCTCGCGGACATGGTCTCGATCTGGGGCGACCTCGAGGTGCTCGAGCGCGAGCACCAACTCGACCAGCTCCACGAGCCCGACCTGGGGTTCGCCTACGCCGCCTACCGCTGGGCGGAGGGCGACGAGCTCGACGACATCCTGGACGCGACCGACCTGGCCGCCGGTGACTTCGTGCGCTGGGTCAAGCAGCTGCTCGACCTCACCGACCAGGTCGTCGGCGCCACCACCAACCCCGAGCTCCGCAAGGTGGCCCGCGAGGCCTCGGTCCGGCTGCGCCGCGGGGTCGTCGCCTACTCCAGCGTCAGCGAGTAGCCCTCAGCACGGTGTCGTGCAGCAGCACCTCGTAGCCGTCGGGGTGCGTCCCCGGTCGTGACCGCGCCTCGCGGGTGACGACCCTCCAGCCGTCGTCGAGCTCCGCGGCCAGCTCCTCCGCGGTGAAGAACAGGTCGGGCTCCGGTGGCCGTGGCACCACCCCGAGGTCGCTCGGGTGGTGGGCCACGACGAGGAACGTCCCTCCTGGGGCCACGGCGGCCGCCAGCCCGGCGTACACCGGGACGCGGGTGGCCGAGGGCAGGTGGAGGAAGGGCACCGAGACCAGGTCGTACGACGAGGCCGGAGGCGTCCAAGCCAGCAGGTCCCGCTGCTCCCAGCGGGTGCGGGAGGCGATCTCGCCACCGGCGGCCGCCGCATGGCCCGCCGCGCGGTCGAGCGCGACCCGGGAGACGTCGACCCCGTCGACCTGCCAGCCCTGCGTCGCGAGCCACAGGGCGTCACCGCCCTCGCCGCAGCCGACGTCCAGGGCGCGCCCAGGGGTGAGCCCGGCGGTCTCCGCCATCACCACAGCGTTGGCGTTGCCGCTCCACAGCGACGGCTTGGAGCGGTAGCGCTCGTCCCAGAACTCCGCGCTCCAGCGCTCGCTCGACCGCTCGCTCATCGGCCCAGCACCTCGAGCAGCCGCTCCACCGGGCTGTTCAGCCCCCACTGCTCCGCGATGGCGGTGAGCATCTCCGGGTCGGCAGGTTTCTCGGGCAGCAGCAGCTCGGGCGAGCCCAGGTCGATGTCGCGGGCCACGGCCACGACCTTCGGTGCCACCGCCAGGTAGTCGAGCGAGGCCTTGATCTTCCCGCGCGGACCAGGGCCCATGTCGCCGTCGGGATCCTGCGCGGCGGCGATGATCGCGTCGAGGTCACCGAACCGCTTCAGCAGCACCGCCGCGGTCTTGTCGCCGACCCCGGCCACCCCGGGGAGCCCGTCGGAGGAGTCGCCGCGCAAGGTGGCGAAGGCGGCGTACTGGTCGGCGTCCACGGCGTACCGCTCGCGCACCCAGTCGTTGTCCACCCGCTCGTGCTTGCCGACCCCGCGTGCCGTGTAGAGCACCCGCACCTCGGCGTCGTCGTCGACGAGCTGGAAGAGGTCGCGGTCACCGGTGACGATGTCGACCGGCATCCCGGCGTCGGTGGCCAGGGTGCCGATCACGTCGTCGGCCTCGTAGTGGTCGGCGCCGACGATCGCGATGCCGAACGCCTCCAGCGTGGCGACGATGATCGGGATCTGCTGCTCGAGCGGGTCGGGCACCTCCTCGATGTCGGGGTCGTCCCCGGGACGCTGCACCACCACGCGATGAGCCTTGTACGACGGCAGCAGGTCCACCCGCCACTGGGGACGCCAGTCGTTGTCCCAGCAGCAGGCCAGGTGGGTCGGCTGGTACTCGTCGACCAGCCGGGTGATGAAGTCCAGCAGTCCGCGGACCGCGTTCACCGGTGTGCCGTCGGGTGCCTGCACCGAGTCCGGCACCCCGAAGAACGCGCGGAAGTAGAGCGAGGCGGTGTCGAGGAGCATCAGGCGCTGGTCAGGATCGGTCATCCGGCGAGCCTAGAGGGCGCCGGGGCTTAGGCTCTGCCCCGTGGAGAAGATGGACCGCCAGATCCTGGGCCTGCTCGCCGACGACGGCCGCATGTCCTACACCGACCTGGGCAAGGCGACCGGGTTGTCGACCAGCGCGGTGCACCAGCGCGTGAAGCGGCTCGAGGAGCGCGGCCTGATCCTCGGGTACGGCGCCACCATCGACCACGCCGCCGCCGGCAAGCCGTTGACCGCGTTCATCTCGATCACCCCGTTCGACCCGTCGGAGAGCGACGACTACCCCGACCGGCTCCGGCACATCACCGAGATCGAGTCGTGCTGGTCGGTGGCCGGGGAGGAGTCCTACATCCTCAAGGTCCGGGTGGCCACGCCCGCCGACCTCGAGGACCTCCTGGCGCGGGTCCGGGCGGCTGCCAACGTCTCCACGCACACCACGATCGTGCTGTCCACGCCCTACGAGAACCGCCCGACGCACTGACTGGCGGCTCAGCGGTGCTGCCGCAGCCGCAGCACCACCGGCGCGCTCGAGCCCGGCAGCGTCGCCGTCGGGTCGGCAGGCAGGGCGAGGCCGGTCGTGACGTCCGAAGCGATCCGGTAGGGCCCGGAGAGCAGCACGCTGCCGACCGCGCGCCGCAGCCGCGACATCTCCGCGCGGGCCGTGACGACACGCGCCGGGTCGTCGAAGAGGTCCTCCGCGAGCTGGGCGGCCGTGCGGCCCGCGGACCCCGCCTGGAGGAGGGACACGAGGATCTCGGCGTGGCGCGGGGACAGCTCCCGTGACCACGAGCCGCTGGGGCCGGTCACGCGCAGGGTGGGCCGGCCGGTCAGGTCGAGCGTGAGGGCGGTCGCGGCCTCGGTCACGTCGCCGTCCAGGCGCAGCAGCCAGCCGCCCGCGAGCGGCTCGGCGAGGGCCGGGCCGAGGGTGGGCAGCCAGATCCGGCCGCCGGCCATGCCCTCCGGCAGGGCCACCCGGTCCGGCAGCCGGGAACCCACCCCGACGGCCAGGTGACCGTCGACGTCGACCGCGAGGGCATCCCCGCCGAGACGGGCGAGGAGGGGCGCCGCGCGCGCCCGCAGCCGGTCGAGCTCACCGCGACGCCGGTCGAGGAGCTCCATGGCGGTCAGCCGCGCGGCCATCTCCACCAACGCCAGCTCGGCCGGGTGCATCCCGCGCGAGGGACCGCTCACGTCGACCACACCCAGGGTCTTCCCGGACCACGGGTCCTTCAACGGGGCGGCGGCGCAGCCCCAGGCCATGTGCGAGTCCACGAAGTGCTCGGGGCCGCGGATCTGGACGCCCTCGTCGAGCACGAGCGAGGTGCCGATCGCGTTGGTGCCGACGTTGCCCTCGGTCCATGCCGAGCCACCGACGAAGCCCAGCCCGTCGGCCATCCGGCGTACGCCGCTCGAGCCGATCCGCCACAGCACCCGTCCGTCGGCGTCGGCCACCACGATCATCTGGCCCGCGTCGGTCACCGAGGTCAGCGCCGCGGCCAGCCGCGGGACGAACTCGCCCAGGCGGCTCTCCGCGCGCCGACGCTCCACGTCCTCGCTGCTCAGCGGCGCCACCTCGGGGTGGGACCCGGGCTCGAGGCCTCCGGCCGCCACCCGGCGCCAGGAGGCGGCGATGGTGTCGCGGGGGAGCGCGCCCGTCGGTGCCTTCGTCCGAGCCCCCGACAGCGCGGCGTCGCGGGTGCGGTGCAGCTGCTGCTCGTCAGGCATCGACGGCCTACCTCCCGGAGCAGCGAGGGAGTTGCAACGTCCTGCAACCCTGTCGCCGGCTCCTCACGGTGGTGTGTGCTCGGTCACACCACAGTAGCGAAGGAGCGAAGATGACCCAGACCGTGCAGGCCCAGCGCAGCCAGACCGGTGGCACCCCGCAGGAGCGGGCGGATGCCTGGCTGGCCGCGTTCGAGCAGGCGTTGCGAGCCCGCGACGTCCAGGCCGCCGCGGCCCTGTTCGCGACCGAGAGCTACTGGCGCGACCTCGTGTCGTTCACCTGGAACCTGATCACGGTCGAGGGGCGCGACGGGGTCGCCGAACTGCTCGGCGGCACGCTGGAGAGCACCGACCCCTCCGGGTTCGCCACTGAGGAGCCGCCCGAGGAGGCCGACGGCATCGTCACCGCCTGGATCACCTTCGAGACCGCGGTCGGCCGCGGCCGCGGGATGGTGCGGCTGACGGAGGAGGACGGTCAGGACCGTGCGTGGACGTTCCTGACCACGCTCTACGAGCTCAAGGGCCACGAGGAGCCGCGGCTGGACCGGCGCCCCCCGGGTGCCGAGCACGGCGCGAGCAAGGAGCGGCAGACCTGGCTGGAGCGCCAGCAGGCCGAGGCCGAGACCCTGGGCAGCACGACGCAGCCCTACGTGCTGGTGGTCGGCGGCGGCCAGGGCGGGATCGCCCTCGGCGCGCGGCTCCGGCAGCTCGGCGTCCCCAGCCTGGTGATCGACAAGCACGGTCGGCCCGGCGACCAGTGGCGCAGCCGCTACAAGTCCCTGTGCCTGCACGACCCCGTCTGGTACGACCACCTGCCCTACCTGAAGTTCCCGGACAACTGGCCGGTGTTCGCCCCGAAGGACAAGATCGGCGACTGGCTGGAGTCCTACACCCGGATCATGGAGGTGCCCTACTGGTCGAGCACGACGGCCACCAGCGCGTCGTACAGCGAGGAGAAGGGGGAGTGGACCGTCGAGGTGGAGCGCGACGGCAACCCCGTGACGCTCCGACCCAAGCACCTGGTGCTCGCCACCGGGATGTCCGGGAAGCCCAACGTCCCCGACCTGCCCGGCATGGACGTCTTCACCGGCGACCAGCACCACTCCTCGGCCCACCCCGGTCCGGACGCGTACGCCGGCAAGAGGTGCGTCGTCATCGGCAGCAACAACTCGGCCTTCGACATCTGCGGCGCCCTCTGGGAGCACGACGCCGACGTGACGATGGTGCAGCGCTCCTCGACGCACATCGTCAAGAGCGCCTCGCTGATGGACATCGGGCTCGGCGACCTCTACTCCGAGCGGGCCGTCGCGGCCGGGGTCACCACGGAGAAGGCCGACCTGATCTTCGCCTCGCTGCCCTACCGGATCATGCACACCTTCCAGATCCCGGCCTACGAGGCGATGGCCGAGCGCGACAAGGACTTCTACGAGCGGCTCGAGCAGGCCGGCTTCGACCACGACTGGGGCGACGACGGGTCGGGACTGTTCATGAAGTACCTCCGCCGTGGGTCGGGCTACTACATCGACGTGGGCTCGGCGGAGCTGGTCGCGAACGGCGAGGTGAAGTTGGTCCACGGCCAGGTCGACCACCTCACCGAGAGCTCGGTCGTGCTCGCCGACGGCACCGAGCTCCCGGCCGACCTCGTGGTCTACGCGACCGGCTACGGCTCGATGAACGGCTGGGCCGCGGACCTGATCAGCCAGGAGGTCGCCGACCGGCTGGGCAAGGTCTGGGGACTGGGCTCGGACACCACCAAGGACCCCGGGCCGTGGGAGGGGGAGCAGCGGAACATGTGGAAGCCCACACAGGTGGAGAACCTCTGGATGCACGGCGGCAACCTGCACCAGTCCCGGCACTACTCGCTCTACCTCGCCCTGCAGCTCAAGGCCCGGCACGAGGGCATCCCCACACCGGTGCACGGGTTGCAGGAGGTGCACCACACGTCCTGAGGAGGTTCAGCTGAGCAGGTCCAGCACCGCGGCCTCGAGGGTGCGCTGCTTGGCGGCCGGCGAGCGGTACTTCCTGCTCACCAGCGCGGGGTCGATCGTGGTGCCGTTCTCGTAGAGGTCGATCACCCGCGGGTCGATGTAGGAGTTCTTCGCGATCGTCGGGGTGTTCCCGAGGTAGTGCGCGACCTCCTCCACGGCGTCCTTGACCGCTCGTCGGCGCGAGGCCTTGGTGTCACCGGGCTCCTCGGAGGCGGCCAGGCCCGCGGCGGCGAGCACCGTGGCGTGCCAGGTCCGGAAGTCCTTGGCGGTGAGGTCCTCGAGCAGGCCGGTGAGGTAGGTGTTCACTGCCGAGGAGTCGAGGTCGCGCCACCGGCGCTCGAGCTGGTAGGCCAGCAGCCGCTCGGTCCCGCCACGGCGTCGCCGGAGGCTGTCGAGCGCCGCGAGCACGTCGGGGTCGTCGATCTCGATGCTGTGCTCGATGCCGGACTTCCCCATGAACCGGAAGACCAGCTTGTCCTTGTTGCGGCGCACGTGCCGCTTCTCCAGCGTGGTCAGCCCGAAGGAGCCGTTGGTGTCGGCGTAGATGTCGCTGCCGATCCGGAAGTAGCCGAGGTCGAGCAGGCGTACGGCGACGGCGTCCGCTCGCTCCAGCGGCATCCCCTCCAGGGCGAGGTCGCGGGTGATCGCGCGCCGTGCCGCCGGGAGCCTGCGGGCGGCGGCCAGCACGCGGTCGAACTTCATCTTGTCGCGCTTGATCCGCCAGTCCTGGTGGTAGAGGTACTGCCTGCGCCCCGCGTCGTCCGTGCCGACCGCCTGGATGTGCCCGTTGGGGTACGGCGAGATCCAGACGTCCTTCCACGCGGGCGGGATCGCGAGCGAGCGGATGCGCTCGATCTCGTCGGCGTCGGTGATCCGGCTCCCCGACTTGTCCAGGAAGATGAAGCCCGCCCCCGCACGGCGGCGGGAGAGACCCTTCGTGCTCGGGGAGACCGTCCTCAGTCGCGGCATGCGAGGTGAGTTCCCCGAGCAGCGCCCGGGCATGCCGGTGTTCCCGGCCACATCTGCGGCCCTGGGGCGACCGAGCCGGCAGCGGTCAGGAGACCGGCGCGACCCGTCCCTCCCGAGCCCACCACGCCTGGCCCTCGGCGGGCAGCGTGTGGATCGGGTCGTAGTACTCGTAGGTGCGGGTCATCGCGTCGGGGTCCGCCGCCTCGATCGAGGTCCGGTAGTTCTTGGTCCAGTAGGAGATCCCACGCACCTGGTCGTACGACGAGAGCTGGTGCACCCAGCGCTT
>JAOPYC010000146.1 GCA_025964795.1 Marmoricola sp. | reverse complement strand
CGTCGCGCAGCGTCTCGAGGCTCCGCGAGGCGGGCGCGACGTCCGCGAGGAACGTGGCGGCATCGTCGACGGACATCGCCAGCACCTCCGCGATGTCCTTCCCGCGGTAGGTGACCTCGAGCGTCTCGGTGTTGTACCTCGCTCCGTGGCACGTCGAGCAGGGCGCATAGGTCCCGGGCAGGAAGAGCAGCTCGACCGAGACGAACCCCTCACCCTGGCAGGTCTCGCAGCGCCCCTCGGGCACGTTGAACGAGAACCGCCCCGCGCCGTACCCGCGCGCCCGGGCCTCGTCCGTCGCCGCGAAGAGCCTGCGCACCGCGTCGAACATCCCGGTGTACGTCGCCAGGTTCGACCGCGGCGTGCGGCCGAGCGGCCGCGGGTCGACCAGGACCAGGCGGTCGAACGACTCGTGCACCGCCGGGTCCTCGGCGAGCACCCCCGTGACCAGCGTCGACTTGCCGGAGCCGGACACGCCGGTCACCGCGCTCAGCACGCAGAGCGGGACGTCGACGGACACGTCGTCCAGGTTGTGCCGCGAGACGCCGCGCAGCGACAACCAGCCCTGCGGTGTCCGGAGGTCGTGCTCGAAGCGGGGCGACCGCCCGAAGAGGTGGGCGCTGGTGGCCGACTCCTCGATCTCCTCCAGCCCGGCGACCGGTCCGCTGTAGAGCACCCGGCCGCCGCCCTCACCCGCGCCGGGACCGATGTCGACCACCCAGTCCGCACGGCGTACGACGTCCAGGTCGTGCTCGACGACGAAGAGCGAGTTGCCCGACGCCTTCAGCCGGTCCAGCACGTCGAGGAGCGGTGCCGCGTCGGCCGGGTGCAGGCCGGCCGAGGGCTCGTCCAGCACGTAGACGACCCCGAACAGTCCCGAGCGCAGCTGGGTGGCGATCCGCAGCCGCTGGGCCTCGCCCGGCGAGAGGGTCGTCGAGCTGCGCCCGAGGCTGAGGTAGCCGAGCCCGAGGTCGAGGAGGACGTCGATGCGCGCGACCAGGTCGGCGCAGATCCGGACCGCGACCTCGTGCGACTCCTCGGGCTGCTCCGCGCTGGGCCGCAGGAGGGCGACCACCTCGACGAGCGACAGCGCGTTGACCTCGGCGATCGACCGACCCGCGAACGTCACGGCCAGCGCCTCGGGGCGCAGCCCGCTGCCGTGGCAGGTGGGGCAGGGAGCATCGCGGACGAACCGCAGCGCCCGCTCGCGCATCCGCTCGCTCGTGGAGTCGGCGAGCACGTGCATGACGTGCTTGCGGGCGCTCCAGAACTTGCCGTGGTAGCCGTGGTCGACCCGGTCCCGCTCGGGCTTGATCAGCACCGACGGCTGCTCGTCGGTGAACAGCAGCCAGTCACGGTCCTTCTTCCGCAGCCGGCGCCACGGCGTGTCCACGTCGATCCCGAGTCCGGTGACGATGCTGCGCAGGTTGGCGCCCTGCCAGGCGCCGGGCCACGCGGCGATCGCGCCGTCGCGGATGCTCAGCGTGGGGTCGGGGACCAGCAGCTCCTCGGTGACGTCGTGCACGACGCCGAGTCCGTGGCACCGCGGGCAGGCGCCGGCGACGGTGTTCGGCGAGAACGCCTCGGCCGCCAGGTGCTCGGCCCCGGGCGGGTAGTCGCCGGCCCGCGAGTAGAGCATCCGGAGCAGGTTCGACAGCGTCGTGATCGTCCCGACCGTCGACCGCGAGCTGGGTGCCCCGCGCCGCTGCTGGAGGGCCACGGCCGGGGGCAGCCCGGTGATCTCCTGCACGTGCGGTGCCCCGACCTGCTGGAGCAGGCGACGGGCGTACGGCGCGACCGACTCGAAGTAGCGGCGTTGCGCCTCGGCGTACAGCGTGCCGAAGGCGAGCGAGGACTTTCCCGAGCCCGAGACGCCGGTGAAGGCGACGATGGAGTCGCGGGGGAGGTCGACGTCGACGTTGCGCAGGTTGTGCTCGCTGGCGCCGCGCACGTGGACGAAGTGGTCGGTGGTCATCCGTGCTTCGTACCCCCTTCCCGCCGACTCGACCTGCCTATCCTTTCGGATGGTCCACGAGCTCACTCGCTCCGAGGCGCAGCGCATCGCCGTACGCGCGCAGCTGGTGACCGAGGACCGGCCGACGGACCTGGTGTCGACGGTGCGGCAGCTCTCGTTGCTCCAGGCCGAGCCGAGCAACCCCATCGCGCCGAGTGCGGAGCTGGTGCTGTGGAGCCGGCTCGGGTCGTCGTACTCCCCGGACGAGCTGTGGGACGCCGTGGACGAGCAGCGACTGATCATGCTGCACCAGACCCTGCGTCCGCCGGAGGACCTCGCGATGCTCCGGGCCGACGGGCAGCTGCCGTCGAGCGAGCTGCCGGACACCTGCATCGTGCCGTGGTCCTCGAGCGGCTGGAGCAACCACCGCAACCTGCGGATGATGCTCGACCAGCTCGCGGATCTATCCCTCCGACGAGGTGCCGCCGCTCCCGGAGTCGCTGGCCCGGCTGGACGAGCGGCGGCTCAGCTCGCTCGGCATCGCCCGGTCCCGGGCCTCCCGCCTTCCCGTCGAGCCCGTCCACGTCGGGTCGGCCGGGGAGATCGCGGGCGTCAGCGGCGAGTGGCGCGTCGACCCCGCTCAGCTCGGGCAGCCTTTCGCCGGTCGTGCCGCGCTGCTCTCGCCGTTCGACCGCCTCGTCGCCGATCGGAAGCGGATGGGGGAGCTGTTCGAGTACGACCACATCCTCGAGATGTACAAGCCCGCCGCCAAGCGCCGTTGGGGCTACTACGCCCTGCCGATCCTCTACGGCGACCGCCTGGTCGGAAAGCTCGACGCCCGGGCCGACCGGGACCCCGGACTCCTCCGCGTCTTCGCCGTCCACCGGGACGTGGAGTTCAGCAAGGCCATGAGGGTCGCCGTCGACCGCGAGATCAAGGACCTGGCCACCTGGCTCGACCTCGAGGTCGCCTTCGGTGGTTGAGGAGCGAGCGACTCGAAGACTCGTACGGCGACAGCTCGAGCCGGCCCCGAATCTCTTTGAGAGAGTTCGAGAATCCCCTGTGGAACAAGGCCAATCTCGGCATTCCTTGTCAGTGCTCGATGCTTGAACTCACTCATGACCACCCCGCCGGACACTCCGCCAGGCACCCGCGGCGCCGACCGTGTTCCGGCTACCCTGATCGAGATGCGACACCAGATCGGGGACCTGCTCGAGACCCTCTGGGCGGCCCGGCGACCCGAGGAGCTGATGGACACGATCGCCGAGGCCGAAGCCCTGAAGTCCACCGTCGACGTCCTCGTCCTCGACGTCGTCCGCGAGCCCGAAGCCACCCACGCCGTCAAGCCCCTGGGCTGGGCCTCCACCCAGGACTTCGTCACCTACGTCGCCGGCGGTCACAAGAGCACCGGCCCGGCCGTGGTGAGACTGGCGAGGGTCGTGGCCGAGCCGCTGCTGTGCCTGGTCGAGGAGGCGATGCGCGACGGGTGGCTCTCCTCGGCGAAGGCACAGGTGATCACCCGCTCGGTCGACCGGCTCCCCGACGGACAGGCCCGCCGCGAAGAACGCGAGCTCGACCGCGAAGAGCGTGCCGCCCACCTCGACCGGTGCCTCTCGGTCAAGGACGACGCCGGCGGCGCCTGGATCAAGGGCCGCTGCAGCAGCGAGGACGCCGTCCAGATCCGCTCCACCCTGGTCGAGGTGTGCCACGACGCCCAGACCACCAACCTGTTGCCCACCGGTCACGGTGCCGTCCCCAGGGTCAGCGTGACGATCGGGCTCGAGGACCTGAAGAACCAGACCGGCTACGGCACCACCGGGACCGGCGAGGACCTCTCCCCCCCAGACGGTCCGCCGGATGGCCTGCGACGCGGACCTCATCCCCATCGCCCTCGGGTCCGCCGGGGAGCTCCTCGACGTCGGCCGACTCCAGCGCCTCGTCACACCGGCGATCTGGAAGGCCCTGGTCGTCCGCGACCAGCACCGCCGCCTCCCGCACTGCACCAGACCACCGCTGATGACCCACGCCCACCACATCAGCCACTGGGCCGACAACGGACCGACAAGCCTGCAGAACCTGATCCTGCTCTGCGGCCACCACCACCGCCTCATCCACGCCGGACCCTGGAAGATCAGGCCGACCGGGGCCAGGGACTACGCGTCCGACCCACCGCCGGGAATGCGCCGAGCCATGAGTGGTCGGTGGCCACCCGATGACGGCTGAGGGGTTCCGGAGGCAGTCCGCTCCCTCCTCGCTCTCGAGGCGCGGAGGGCAGTGAACGATGCAAGTGCAGTCATCAGGACCGAGCCCGTGCCGACTCCTACCGCTTCCGCGAACCCCGCCTGGCCGACGTCCCGGCACCGAGAGCCAGCCTCGTCTCCGTCGACGGGCGGCTCGCCTCCCGGCACGTTGTCCGCGTCGAACAGCACCGTGTCGTACGCCGCCGAGCAGGGGTAGACGTTGCCCTCCCCGGTCCTGACCTCCGGGTTGTGCAGCGCCAGCCAGATCGCCGCGACGGCGAGCACGAGCGACGCGGCGCAACGGCATCAACAGCCGCTTACGGGTCACGAGGCGCAGCATTGCAGGGTCCGGGCGCTCGGTCAGGAGACGGTCACCGGGGCGACGCCGGGGCCGGACTTGACACGCGTCAACGCCATGCGCCAGCGTCTCGCAGATGGACGACGACCCGCTGTCCCGGCTGCCGGACGGCTGGACGCTCGACGAGACCACACCCGAGGAGATCGAGGCGCAGCGCCAGGTCTACGAGCCGTTCACCGAGAGCCTCCGCGAGCTGGTCGACCTCGGCATCCGCAGCGACGCGGCCCTGGACGACGTACGCCGGGCGCACGAGCACCTCGAGGCGGCCAACGCGCTGCTGCGCGGCCAGGTGACGCAGTCGTCGTACGGCGTCCGGATCGGCAACGGCACCGGCCGCAACTGGGGCAACGCGATCATGGGGCTGCGCAACGCCCTGGCGCCGCCGCTGGACATCCAGACCGACGGCGTCAGCCGCTCCTGGTGCGACTTCACGCTCGGCGCTGCCTACGAGGGGCCGCCGCGGCTGGTGCACGGGGGAGTGACCGCGCTGGTGCTCGACCACGTCTTCGGAGCGGCGGCCGGGGCCGACCAGGTGCCCCGGATGACGGGCACCCTGACGATCACCTACCGCCGAGGCACTCGACTGGGCGTCCCGCTCCGCGCCGAGGCCCGGGTCGACCGGGTCGAGGGCTGGAAGTCCTTCGTGGTCGGCACGCTCGGCGACGTCGAGGGCACCACCGTCGAGGCCGAGGGGATCTTCATCCAGCCACGGTGGGCGCGGCCGTCCTGACCAGGTGGCGAGGCACTTTTGTCCCGTCAGCCCGTACATCTCGGACATAACGCGGGTGCGATTCGGGCGGGTTCGCGGGCGCGGGTTTTGCGCCTTGCGGGCTCGGGTAGTCGCAGGTGGACTGGTGCTCCATCACCGGCTCCGACCAGCCCCATCGCCAGCTCCAGGCACCACAGATCCCGAGGCCCCGTGCACGCTCACCGACTCCGTCAGCTGCTGGTGCTGTGCGCCCTGGTCCTCGGCTTCGCGCTGGTGGGGGTCGGGTCGGCGTCCGCGGACGTGAGCTGCGCCGACCTGAGCACCCGGGACGCGGCGCAGTCCTACCTCGAGGCCAACCCGGCCGACCTCGACCACCTGGACTCCGACGGTGACGGCCGGGCGTGCGAGGCCAACGATCCGCACACCTACGGCCGGTGGAGCCTGCCCGGGCTGGCCGTGCTGGTGCTCGGCGGCCTGGCGGTCAACGCCGTGGTCGCCCGACGACAGGCCCGCACCCGGGTCGAGGAGCCGGCCCGCGTCCTGGTCCCCGCGCAGCGGGCCGCCGACCCGTCGACGGTCAGCATCGTGGCGGCGCCCGACCGGGACCACCCGCTCCCGAGCGGTTCCCTCGACGAGCTCGCCAGGACCCTGCGTCGGGTGCCGGGCGACAAGCGGATGTCGCTGGTCGAGCTGTACGCCGTGGCCCACCACGCCGCACCGCACGAGGTCCTCGACGCGCTCGGCGAGGTCAGCGACGTCGGGATCCAGCGCTGGGCCCTGGCCCGTCGTCACGACCGCTCGGACCACCCGTCGAGCTGAGCAGGTCGAGCAGCAGCCGCAACGGCGCCCAGCTCTCCCGGCCCAGCCGGGTCACGGCGTACGTCGTCATCAGGACCGGTGGGTCGGCCAGCTCCAGCACGCGTACGCCGGGTCGGGTCTCCCGCTCGAGGGGCAGCAGCCCGACTCCCTGACCAGCCAGGATCAGGTCCTCGACCAGGTCGAGGCTGTCGATCTGGTGGCTGATCCGTGGGCTGAAGCCGGCCAGCGACGCCAGGGTGCGGACCGCGTCCTCATCGGCGGTGTTGCGCGAGTTGACGATCCACGGGTGGTCGGCCCAGGCGCCGAGGTCCGGGACCGGTGACGCCGACGTGGACCGGGCCGGCACCCCGAGACCCCACGGCGTCGACCACAGGGTCACCGCGGCAACGGTGTTGCCGAGGGCGGCCGGGGCGAGGTTGTAGTCGTAGGTGAGCGCGAGGTCCAGGTCGTCCTGGGCCAGCAGGGTGAACGCCTCGAGCGGCTCGTACTCGTTGATCAGCACCTGCACCGCCGGGTGGGTCGAGGCGAGGGTGGCCACCAGCGGCATCAACGAGCGGCGGATGGCGGTGGCGAACCCGCCGACGCGCAGGGTGCCCGCCGGCTCCGTGAGCGGGTCGAGGTCGCTGCGGGCGGTGTCGACGGCGGCGAGGATCGTCACGGCGTGGTCGGCGAGCCGGCGCCCGGCCGGGGTGAGCCGCACCCGGCGCCCGTCGGGCTCGACCAGCGTGGTGCCGACGTCGCGTGCCAGCGCCGCGATCTGCTGGGAGACCGTCGAGGTGGTCAGCCCGTGGGTCTCGGCGAACTCGCGCATCGAGCCGAGCCGGGAGAGCTCGAGGAGGAGGTACAGACGGCGGAAGTCCATGGTCCATTGTTCGCAAATCGTGAACGGTTGGTCCAGTCATCTCACGTGGACGTGAAGGGTGGTCGTCGTCTTCACTGGGGACATGTCCACCACCTCGCACGCGGTCCACGGCCGCGTCCGCTCCGGCGTCGCGATGGCCACCACCTCGATGCTCTGCGTCCAGCTCGGCCTGGCCGTCTCCGTCGGGCTGATCGACAGGGTCGGGCCGGAGGGTGCGGCCTGGCTGCGGCTGACGTGGGCCGGGCTCTTCTTCCTGGTCGTCGGGCGCCCTTGGAGGATCCGGTTCACCCGCTCCTCGCTCGCGGCCGCGACGCTGCTCGGGATCGCCACCGCGGCGCTGACCCTGCTCTTCATGGCGGCGGTCGCCCGGCTCCCGCTGGGCATGGCGAGCGCGCTGGAGTTCCTCGGTCCGCTCGGGGTCGCCGTCGCCCGTGGCCGTGGGGGAGCGCGGCTGGTCTGGCCGGTGTCGGCCGCGGTCGGGGTGCTGCTGCTGACCCAGCCGTGGTCGGGCAGCGCCGACCCCGTCGGGGTGGCGTTCGCGCTCGGTGCGGCGTGCTGCTGGGCGGCGTACATCCTGCTGACGCAGCGCGTCGGCGACGAGGTCGCCGGGCTGAGCGGTCTCGCCGTCTCCATGCCGGTCGCCGGGCTGGTCGCCTCGCTCACCGTCGGACCGTCCGTGATCGGGCGGGTGACCCCGGAGCTGCTGCTCTTCGGCATCGGGCTCGCCGTGCTGCTGCCGATCGTGCCGTTCACCCTCGAGCTGCTCGCGCTGCGCCGGCTGAACACCGCGGCGTTCGGCACGCTGATGAGCCTGGAGCCGGCCTTCGCGCTGCTGGTCGGGCTGCTGATCCTCGGCCAGGTCCCGGGCTGGCTCTCCGCCGTGGGCGTCGGGTTCGTCGTCCTCGCCGGGATCGGCGCCGAGCGGACCGGCGGTCGCGAGGAGGAGCCGCTGCCCGTCGTACGCGAGGACTGCGCGGTGGCCGCCTAGCCCTGGGGCGTCGGCTTCCACAGCGCCACGCTCGGGAAGAGCTGACGGCTTGGCGCCCTGAAAGGTGGGTACGGGCGCTGGAACCGTTCCTGCGAACCCGAGGAGCTCCGATGCGAATCGGCTACTTCCTGTCCACCGAGGAGTACGACTCCGCCCAGCTCGTCGAGCAGGCCAAGGCCGCCGCCGACGCGGGTTTCGAGGCGCTCTGGATCAGCGACCACTTCCACCCGTGGAACGACGAGCAGGGCAACAGCCCCTTCGTGTGGAGCGTGATCGGGGCCATCAGCCAGGTGTGCGACCTCCCCGTGACCACCGCCGTGACGTGCCCGACGATCCGCGTGCACCCGGCGATCATCGCCCAGGCCGCCGCCACCAGCGCGGAGCTGCTGGGCGGGAAGTTCGTCCTCGGCGTCGGCTCCGGCGAGGCCCTCAACGAGCACATCCTCGGCACGGTCTGGCCCTCGGCCGACGTACGCCTCGAGATGCTGGAGGAGGCCGTCGAGCTGATCCGCGAGCTGTGGACCGGTGAGGTCGTGACCAGGCAGGGCAAGCACTACCAGGTCGACCACGCGCGCATCTACAACGTCCCCGACACCCCGCCGGAGATCTACGTCTCCGGCTTCGGCGCCAAGGCCATCGACCTCGCCGCCCGCATCGGCGACGGCTACATGAACGTCGCTCCCGAGCCCGACATGGTCGAGCGGTTCAAGCAGGCCTCCGGAGGCAAGCCCGCCCAGGGCGGCGCCAAGGTCGCCTACGCGCCGACCAAGGACGAGGGCTGGGAGCACGCCTACCGGCTGTGGCCCAACGCCGGCCTCCCCGGTGAGCTGGCGCAGATCCTGCCGACCCCGGAGCACTTCGAGCAGGCCACCGAGCTGGTGACCGAGCAGATGATCCAGGAGTCCACGGTGGCGGGCGACGACGCGGCCGAGCACCTCGCCCAGGTCCAGGAGTACGCCGACGCGGGGTACGACGAGCTCTACGTCGCCAACATGGGCCCGCACCACCAGGAGATGATCGCCTTCTACGGCGAGCAGGTGCTGCCACAGCTGCGCTAGGACCTGCTGCTGGTCGGTCGCCCACGAGTCGTGCAACCATCGTGGCTCTCGTGCCGCCGACGGAAAGGGCCCGTGGTCCCGTGAATGACGACAACCCGTCCGGGTACTCCTGAGGGATGGCTCTCCGACGCAAGTCCCCGCTGGCCGACATCGACGAGAACGACATCAAGGTCGGGCACCCCAAGAACTCCGCCGCAGGGGTTCCCGCAGTAGCCGTGGCGATGAAGCGTTCGCTCGACGCGATGGGTGTGGGCCGCACGGCGCGGAGCCTGCCCCGGCTCAACCAGGTGGACGGCTTCGACTGTCAGGGCTGCGCGTGGCCCGACCCCGACCCGTCGCACCGGCACCCGGCCGAGTTCTGCGAGAACGGGGCCAAGGCAGTGGCGGACGAGGCCACGACCTCGCACCTGATGCCGCACTTCTTCGAGCAGCACAGCATCGAGGACCTGCAGCGGCACACCGACTACTGGCTCAACCAGCAGGGACGGCTGATCCACCCCGTCGTACGCCGCCAGGACGCCACCCACTACGAGCCGATCGCGTGGGAGGAGGCCTTCGAGATCATCGGTGAGACGCTGCGAGGTCTGCCCGATCCCGACGAGGCGATCTTCTACACCTCCGGCAAGGTCTCCAACGAGGCGGCGTACGCGTTCCAGCTCTTCGTCCGGTCCTTCGGGACCAACAACCTGCCGGACTGCTCCAACATGTGCCACGAGTCCACCTCGGTGGCGCTGGCCGAGACGATCGGCATCGGCAAGGGGTCGGTGAGCCTCGAGGACGTCCACCAGGCGAAGCTGATCGTGATCAGTGGCCAGAACCCCGGCACCAACCACCCCCGGATGCTCTCCGCCCTGGAGATCGCCAAGGAGAACGGCGCCAAGATCCTCTCGATCAACCCCCTGTTCGAGGCGGGGCTGAAGAAGTTCAAGAACCCCCAGACGCCGAAGGGCGTGGTCGGTGCGGGCACCGGGCTCTCCGACCTGCACCTGCCCATCCGGATCAACGGCGACCTGGCGCTGTGGCAGGCGATCGGCGCCCTGATCCTCGAGGCCGAGGAGGCCGCCGGCAACGACGGCTCGGTGCTGGACCGCGACTTCATCGAGCGGCACACCACCGGCTTCGACGACTGGGCGCGCGAGATCAAGAACCTCGACTGGGACGCCGTCGTGGCCGCGACCGGCCTGAGCCGCGAGCAGATCCAGGAGGCCGCGGACATGCTGCTGGCCTCCGACGCCACCGTGCACTGCTGGGCGATGGGCATCACCCAGCACCGCAACGCCGTGGCCACCATCAAGGAGTTCGTCAACGTCGCCTTCCTGCAGGGCAACATCGGCAAGCCCGGCGCCGGGCTGTGCCCGGTCCGCGGGCACTCCAACGTGCAGGGCGACCGCACGATGGGCATCTGGGAGAAGGCGCCCGACCACTTCCTGGACGCGCTTCGCGACGAGTACGGCTTCGAGCCCCCGCGTGAGCACGGGCTCGACGTCGTGGACTCGATCCGGGCGCTGCGCGACGGCAAGGCGAAGGTTTTCGTCTCCATGGGCGGCAACTTCGTCTCCGCCGCCCCGGACACGGTGGTCACCGAGGCAGCGATGGAGCAGGCCGACCTCACGGTCAACGTCGCGACCAAGCTCAACCGGTCGCACGTCAGGTGTGGCCGGGTGTCGCTGGTCCTGCCGCCGCTGGGCCGCAGCGAGCAGGACCGCACCGGGGGTGTCGACCAGCGGGTCACCGTCGAGGACTCGATGTCGGCCGTGCACGCCTCCCGCGGGCCACTGAAGCCGGCCAGCGCGTTCCTGCGCTCCGAGGTCGACATCGTCTGCAGCATGGCCGAGGCCACGCTCGGCACCTCCAGCCCAGTGCCGTGGGCGGACTACCGCGCCGACTACACGAACATCCGCAAGGCGATCTCGCACGTCGTCCCCGGCTGCGAGGCCTACGACGAGAAGGTCGACCAGCCCGGTGGCTTCGTGCTGCCGCACCCGCCGCGGGACTCGCGCACCTTCCCGACCAAGGCCAACAAGGGGCTGTTCAGCACCAGCCCGATGGAGGTCGTCAGCGTGCCCGAGGGTCGCCTGCTGCTGCAGGGCCTGCGCAGCCACGACCAGTTCAACACCACGATCTACGGGCTCAGCGACCGCTACCGCGGCGTCTCCGGCGGTCGGCGCGTGATCTTCCTGCACGCCGACGACATCACGGCCTTCGGGTTCGCCGACGGCGACCTCGTCGACATCGTCAGTGAGTGGCACGACGGCACGGAGCGGGCGGTGCCGTCCTTCCGGATCGTGGAGTACGACACCCCGCGCGGCTGCGCCGCGGCGTACTACCCGGAGGTGAACCCGCTCTCGCCGCTGGATGCCACTGCGGACGGCAGCAACCAGCCGTCCTACAAGTCGATCGTGATCCGGCTCGAGCAGGCCACCCGCCACACGGCCGGCTCCGAGGGCAGCGGCGACCCGGTGGGCTCCGACCTCGGCCACAAGTCCGACGTCGAGCCCGACCAGCTCAGCTGAGTGGTCACCGACCCGACCTGCCTGTTCTGCTCGATCGCGGCAGGGGAGACCGAGGCGTCCGTGGTGTGGCGCGACGACGACTTCGCGGCCTTCCTCGACATCCGACCGCTGTTCAAGGGACACGTGCTGCTGGTGCCGCGGACCCATGTGGTCACGCTGCCCGACCTCCCGGCCGGGTTGCGTGACCCGTTCCTCGCCGCGGCCCAGCGGCTCGCGACCGCGATGGTCGAGGGGCTCGGGGCGCAGGGGTCGTTCGTGGCGATGAACAACGTGGTGTCCCAGTCGGTGCCGCACCTGCACTGCCACGTCGTGCCCCGCACCAAGGGCGACGGCCTGCGTGGCTTCTTCTGGCCCCGCACGAAGTACGCCGACACCGCCGATCGGGACGCCTGGGCAGCCCGCATCAGCGCGGTTCTCGAGCCCGAATAGAGTGACCGCGCCCCTGACAGCAGGGGCTGCTGACATTTGACGGATGAGAGGACAGGCCACATGGGTCGTTACGACGGACGGGTAGCAATCGTCACGGGTTCCGCGCGCGGGATCGGCGCAGGGACCGCGAAGCGCTTCGCCGAGGAGGGTGCTTCGGTGGCGGTCCTCGACCTGGACGAGGGCTCGGCCCAGGCCACCGCCGACGGTCTCGGCGGAGAGGCGAAGTCGATCGGCGTGGCCTGCAACGTCACGGACTCCGCCTCGGTGGAGGCGGCCGTGGCGCGCGTCGTCGAGGAGCTCGGCGGGGTGCACGTCCTGGTCAACAACGCCGGCATCACCCGCGACAACCTGCTCTTCAAGCTCACCGAGGACGACTGGGACGCGGTCATGAACGTCCACCTCAAGGGTGCGTTCCTGATGAGCAAGGCCGTGCAGAAGACGTTCGTGGACCAGAAGTACGGCAAGATCCTCAACCTCTCGAGCGTCTCGGCCAACGGCAACCGCGGCCAGGCCAACTACTCGGCCGCCAAGGCCGGCGTCCAGGGGTTCACCCGCACCCTGGCCCTCGAGCTCGGCAAGTTCGGCGTCAACGTGAACGCCATCGCGCCGGGCTTCATCGCCACCGAGATGACCGACGACACCGCGCGCCGGCTCAAGCTCGACGTCGAGGAGTTCCGCAAGATGAACGCCGAGGCCAACCCGATCAAGCGCGTCGGCTACCCCGAGGACATCGCTGCGGCAGCCGCTTTCCTGTGCAGCGACGAGGCGTCGTACATCACCGGACAGACGCTCTACGTCGACGGTGGCGCCAAGATCTGAGCCTTCTTCACAGGTTTGAAATATGGCACAACACGGGCGGGCCCTGCGTCGAACGCGGGGCCCGCTTTGTCATGCTGACCGCATGACTTCACGCGCCCGCGCCAGCCGCGGACCGGGTTCCCGGTCTGCCCGTCTCGTCGCAGCGCTCACGGCGGCCGCCCTGAGCCTCACCCTGGCGGCGTGCGGGGGCGGCAGCGGCAGCGCGAGCGCGAAGGAGCCCGACTCCCAGCCCGTTGCCGGCGGCGTGAAGCTCGCGGCCCTGTGGCCGCTGACCGGCCAGCCCGTCAACGGTCCCACCCCGGACCACCCGGTCCTGGTCACCAAGATCGACAACACCGCCAACAGCCAGCCCCAGCTCGGCCTCCGGCAGGCCGACCTGATCACCGAGGAGCTGGTCGAGGGCGGGATGACCCGGCTGGCGGTGTTCTTCTACCAGCACCTGCCGAAGACGGCCGGGCCGGTGCGGTCCATGCGCGCCTCCGACATCGGCATCGTCAAGCCGGCCCACGCGGTGATCGTCGCCAGCGGTGCCGCGCCGCCCACCCTGGGGCGGCTCAAGGCCGCCGGCGTCACGTTCTTCCAGGAGGGCGGGCCCGGCTACTTCCGCGAGAGCAGCCGCCGTGCGCCGTACAACCTGATGGTCGAGATCCCCAAGCTGGCCAGGACCCTGAAGAAGAAGGCCGTCGTGCCGGCGAGCTATCTGCCGTGGGGCAAGGAGTCCGACTTCACCGGGGGCCAGCCCGCCACCAGCGTGCGGGCGATCTTCAGCCGCTCGCACACCACCTCGTGGCGCTACCAGGGCGGGAAGTACCACAACGACAACAGCTTCGCGGCCGACGGCCAACGCTTCGTGCCCGACAGCCTGCTCGTCGTGCGCGTGCGTCTCGGCGACGCCGGCTACCTCGACCCGGCCGGCAACCCCGTGCCCGAGACGATCTACGCCGGTCGGGGCCAGTTCGAGCTGTTCCACAAGGGTCAGGTCGTGCGCGGCACGTGGAAGAAGGCGTCCAAGCAGACGCCGATCCAGCTCAGCACCGCCGCAGGCCCGCTGAAGGTCCCCGCGGGACACGTGTGGGTCGAGCTCGTCCCGAACGCCAAGGGCGGGGGACAGGTCATCTCCACGAAGTGACGCCGACCTAGCCCTGGTCGAGGGCGGGGTCGGTGATCACCACGCCC
Source organism: Marmoricola sp. (assembly GCA_025964795.1). Lineage (GTDB taxonomy): Bacteria > Actinomycetota > Actinomycetes > Propionibacteriales > Nocardioidaceae > Marmoricola. The sequence goes on along the minus strand of JAOPYC010000146.1, from coordinate 27,357 downwards.
TGCTCGGCGAGCGCCCGGAAACCTTCGAGGATGAACAGGATCGCGGCCTCGATGCGCGCCACCGCCTGCCCGGGGTCCTCCGCCGTCGTGACGCTCTCCCCGGCGGCGGACATGGCGCCGAAGAAGATCCGGCTGAAGGTCTGCTTCATCGCCTCGTCCAGCTCGTAGGTCGAGGCCTCGAGCACCGAGCCGACGATGTCCTGGACGATGCCGAAGCTGGAGCGCTCCTCCTGCTCGCGGAACCGCTCGTAGCCGAGGATCGCCGGGCCGTCCTGGATCACGATGCGCTGGTAGGTCGGCTCCTGGACGACGGTGAGGAACGCGCGCAGCCCGGCGCGGGCCTTCTCCCAGGGGTCGTTCGAGCCGCGCAGCGCGGCCTTGATTGTCTTGGAGGCGTCGTCCTCCACCTTGGAGAAGACGGCCTCAAAGACCCCCTGCTTGCCGCTGAAGTGGTGGTAGAGCGCCCCCTTGGTCACCCGGGCGCCCGCGACGATGGCGTCCAGGCTCGTGCCGCCGTAGCCGTGCTCGCTGAACTGGGTGGTCGCCACCTCGATCAGGGCGCGCTTCGTGCTCGCGGAGTACTGCGCGCGACGAGACGCGCCGCCCACCTTGGGGAGGCCGGTGAGCAGCTTCTCGGCCTGCGAACGCGTCATCTCGGCAGTGTAGGACTTCCGCCTCCTCCCGGTGTGGGTGAGATCACGGCGGGTCAGGTTGGCGTGCGTCGAGTCGGCCACATACTCTAAGTACGTACTTCCGGTATGTGAACCTCCTAGAAGGGTGCGAAGCATGAGCTGGAACGCTTTCCACAACCGCGGGGAGACCCTCCGAACCGTGGTGGACACGGCGAACGAACGGCGTGACGGGGTGCTCCCGGTGAGCGTCCCCGGAGTGGCCGAGAACTTCCGCGACGAGCTCGACCTGATCGGTGCGCTCCTGCTGAAGTGGCACGCCCGGCTGTCCGGCAACATCGAACGGTCCCTGACGCGCGAGCCGATGGACCTCGAGTCAGCCGTGGCCGACGCGTGGCACACCACCGCCGAGCAGCTGCCCGGCGTACGCATGGTCATCGACCGCTGCACGGACTCGCCCGACAGTCCGGAGATGGCCCAGGCGATGACCCGGGCCCGTGAGCACGAGTGGGCCCGGCTGGCGACCGCCGCCGGGCTGGCGAGCCGTCCGGACCGCGCCGCGATCACCGTCGGCCGCCGCGTGGAGGAGCTGGCCCGGCTGCAGATGGCCGCGGCTGCCGAGGCGCCCGAGTCACCGCAGGTGCCCACCCCGCGGGTCGCGTCGACCCACGAACCCGCGAGCGTCTCGTTCGTGGACCGGATCAAGGCAGTCATCGCCGCCTGATCCCCTCAGCTGGCGAGCCCCAGGCCACGGCTGTGCGGCCCTCCCTCCGCGCACCCGACCTCCCCCCCGGCCTGGGGCTCTGTCATGTCCCTCCGGCATCTCCCGGACCCCGCGTTAGGATGCCTCGGTGAGCACACAGACACCGGGAGTCGGGACCGATGTCCTCGAGGACACTCGTCTCGACGAACGCCCGCAGACCACTGACAACGGCGACCACGAACGTCTCTCTCACTACGTCCCCAAGGACAAGCTGATGGACGCGATGGTCAACGGGACCCCCGTGGTCGCGCTGTGCGGGAAGGTCTGGGTCCCCAGTCGCGACCCGCAGAAGTTCCCGGTCTGTCCTGAGTGCAAGGAGATCTGGGAGAGCATGCGCGGAGGGGACAAGAACGCGTGAGCGCCCTCCACAGAACGGCCGTGTCCCTGGCTGCCCTCGCGGTCGCCTGCGCGCCGATGGCGATCGGCTCCTCCGCCTCCGCGGCCGTGGTCTCCGCACCGGCGGCGTCGACCGCACCCTGCCTCTCGTCGGTCACCGACCCGACCGCCACCCGCGTCGCGGGCGGCAGGACGTGGCACCGCGACACGCACGACGTGACGCAGCGCGACCTCGACGCGCTGCCGGTCGCCGAGACGCGTCCCGGCTACGTCAAGCGCGAGGTGGAGCCGCGACTGCCGGACTCCGTGCGGATCCCGGTCTACGCCCACGTGATCAAGGGCAAGCACAAGGGGGAGCGACCGCGCATCCGCAAGCCCCGGATCCAGTACAGCCTCAACATCTTGAACAACTCCATGGCCGGGCGGCAGAGCTCGCTGTCCACCAACGCCCGCTACCGGTTCTACCTGGCCGGGGTCAGCTACTCCCGCAACGACCGCTGGTACCACGCCTTCCTCAACGGTCCCCGCGACCAGCAGATGAAGCGCAGGCTGCACCGCGGCAACGCCCGGGCGCTCAACCTCTACCTCAACGGTGGCGGCACGAGGCAGAACGGCATCCTCGGCTGGTCGCGGTTCCCGTGGCAGTACGCCGGCGCCCCCAAGCTGGACGGCGTCTCGATCAACGTGGACGCCCTCCCGGGCGGTCGCTTCCGGGGCTACAACCTCGGCGACACGCTGGTCCACGAGACCGGCCACTGGCTCGGCCTGTTCCACACCTTCCAGGGTGGTTGCGACGACCCGGGTGACTTTGTGCCCGACACCCCCGCCGAGGCCGAGCCGGCCGAGGGCTGCGTGACGACCAGCGACACCTGCTCCTCGCCCGGGCTCGACCCGGTGCACAACTTCATGGACTACTCCCTGGACTCGTGCATGAACATGTTCACGGCCGGTCAGGTGCGCCGCATGGACGCCGCCTTCGAGAAGTGGCGGTTCTGACGCCCTGTGACCGACGGACACACTCCGCCTGACGCTGTCCCTCCTGTCCCGCTCGATCTCCCGCCCGCCTATCCGGCACGTGCTGCCTGGGGTACGGCGACGAGCTTGCGCGCGTGGCAGACGGCCGCGCTCACGGCGTACTTCGAGAGCGCGCCGCGCGACTTCCTCGCGGTCGCGACCCCCGGCGCCGGCAAGACGACCTTCGCCCTGACGGTGGCCGCCGAGCTGCTCGCGCGGCGGGTCGTCGAGCGGATCACGGTGGTCGCGCCCACCGAGCACCTGAAGACCCAATGGGCGGAGGCCGCCGCCAAGGTCGGCATCCCGCTGGACCCGGCGTACTCCGGGCACAAGGGCCGCACCAGCAGCGACTTCGTCGGCATCGCGCTGACCTACGCCGGCGTGGCGGCCAACCCGCTGGCGCACCGGATCCGCACCGAGCGGTTCAACACGCTGGTGATCCTCGACGAGGTGCACCACGCCGGGGACGCGCGCGCCTGGGGCGAGGCCGTGCGCGAGGCCTTCGAGCCGGCCCGTCGTCGACTGGCGCTGACCGGCACCCCGTTCCGCTCCGACATCAACCCGATCCCGTTCGTCACCTACGCGCCGGACGCCGACGGGGTGCCGCGGTCGGTGTCGGACTACACCTACGGCTACGCGCAGGCGCTGGCGGACCACGTCGTGCGCCCGGTGCTGTTCATGGCCTACAGCGGCACCCTGCAGTGGCGCACCCGCGCGGGCGACGAGATCGCCGCGCGGCTGGGCGAGCCGCTCACCAAGGACCTCACCGCCCAGGCCCTGCGCACCGCGCTGGACCCCAAGGGGGCCTGGATCCCGTCGGTGCTCGAGGCGGCCGACCGGCGCCTGTCGGAGGTACGCCGTCACGTGCCCGACGCGGGAGGTCTGGTGATCGCGACGGACCAGGACTCGGCGCGCGCCTACGCGCAGGTGCTGGCCTCGGTGACGGGGGAGAAGCCCACGGTCGTGCTCTCGGACGAGAAGACGTCGTCGAAGAAGATCGCGAAGTTCACCGAGGACGGGTCCCGCTGGATGGTCGCGGTGCGGATGGTCTCCGAGGGCGTCGACGTGCCCCGGCTGGCGGTGGGGGTCTACGCGACCACGACGTCCACGCCGCTGTTCTTCGCCCAGGCCATCGGCCGGTTCGTGCGCGCCCGCAAGCGCGGGGAGACCGCGTCGATCTTCGTGCCGTCCGTGCCGGTGCTGCTCGCGCACGCCTCGGCGATGGAGGTCGAGCGTGACCACGTGCTGCAGCGCAAGGTCTCCGACGAGGGCGACATCTTCGCGGCCGAGGACGCCCTGATGCAGGAGGCGCAGCAGGCCGAGAACGCCTCCGGTGAGGAGGCGCTGATGCCGTTCGAGGCGCTCGGCTCCCAGGCCACCTTCGACCGCGTGCTCTACGACGGGGCCGAGTTCGGCCACGCCGGCGAGGTGCACGTCGGGTCCGAGGAGGAGATGGACTTCCTCGGCATCCCGGGCCTGCTCGAGGCCGACCAGGTGCGCGACCTGCTCCGGCACCGGCAGAGCGAGCGAGCCCGTCGTACACCGGTCGCGGCTGCGGAGGCACCGCCTCGCGAGGTGGCCACCCACGAGCAGCTCGCCGTGATGCGTCGCGAGCTCAACGGTCTCGTCGCCGCGTGGTACCACCGCACCGGCCAGCCCCACGGCGTCACCCACGCCGCCCTGCGCAAGGAGTGCGGCGGCCCCGCGGCCGCCGCCGCCAGCGCCGACCAGCTCACCAAGCGCATCGACCTGCTCCGCGACTGGGCCAGCGGGCGGCGCGGCTAGTTCTGGCGGCGCAGTTCTTCTGGTTGACCAGAAAGACTGCCACTTGCCCCATGTTGCAACATGGGCAAACGACAGCTCCTTGGGGTCAGTACGCCGCCACGCGGTCCGCCCGGGACCTCAGTCGAAGATGCCGGAGTAGGCGTTCAGCGCGGGCTGGCCGCCGAGGTGGGCGTAGAGCACGGTCGAGTCCGAGGGGATCTCGCCCGACGTGACCAGGTCGACGAGGCCGGCCATCGACTTACCCTCGTAGACCGGGTCGATGATCATCCCCTAGAGCCGGCCGCTGAGCCGGATGGCCTCGATGGTCGACTCGACCGGGATGCCGTAGAGGTCGCCCGCCCAGCCCTCCAGGACGGTGATCTCGTCGTCGCGCAGGTCGCGTCCCAGCTCGATCAGGGCGGCGGTGTCGCGGGCGATCCGGGTGACCTGGTCGACCGTCCTCTCCAGCGTGGCCGACGCATCGATCCCGAGCACCCGCCGGGGGCGACCGGTCAGGTCCTCGAGGGCGGCGAAGCCGGCGATCATCCCGGCGTGCGTCGACCCGGTGACCGTGCACACCACGACGGTGTCGAAGAAGACGCCGAGCCGCTCCTCCTGCTCGGCGACCTCGAAGGCCCGGTTCGCGAAGCCGAGGCCGCCGAGCGGGTGCTCGGAGGCGCCGGCCGGGATGGCGTACGGCGTGCCGCCCGAGGCCTCGACCTCGGCGATGGCCTCCTCCCACGACTGGCGGATGCCGATGTCGAACCCGCTCTCGTCCAGCCGTACGTCGGCGCCCATGATCCGCGACAGCAAGATGTTGCCCACCTTGTCGTTGACCGGGTCGTCCCAGTCCACCCACCTCTCCTGGACCAGCCGGCACTTCAGACCGAGGTGCGCCGCGACCGCCGCCACCTGCCTGGTGTGGTTGGACTGGAAGCCCCGATCGAGACCAGGGTGTCGGCGCCCTGGGCCAGCACGTCCGGGACGATGTACTCCAGCTTGCGGGTCTTGTTGCCGCCGAAGGCGAGCCCCGAGCTCACGTCCTCGCGCTTGGCCCACACCGACGCGCCGCCGAGGTGGGCGGTGAGCCGGTGGAGGGGGTGCACCGGGCTGGGCCCGAAGGTCAGGGGGTGGCGCGGGAACTGGTCCAGGATCATGGACGCCAGCGTAGGGCTGAGGGGTTCAGTCGCCGACGACCGAGCCCAGCAGCGGCAGCACCCGGTGGGGCACCTGGGTGGCCAGCGCGATCACCGTCGAGCAGCGCACGATGCCCTCGTGGGCCAGGACCCGGTCGATCACCCGCTGGAGGTCGGTGTTGGACCGCGCCACGACCCGGCACCACAGGTCGCCCGGCCCGGTGATGGTGCACGCCTCGAGCAGCTCGGGAATCGTCGCCAGGTGGCTCCCGACCGCCTCGTGCCCGCCCGCGTGCTCCGGCCCTTGCCGGATCTCGAGGGTCAGGAAGGCCGTGACCGGGTGGTCGAGGGCGGCCGGCTCCAGCTGCGGTCCCCAGCCGGAGACGACGCCGCTCTGCTGCAACCGGTCGAGCCGCGCCTGCACGGTGCCGCGCGCCACCCCGAGCCGACGTGAGGCCTCGAGCACGCCGACGCGGGGCTCGGCCGCGAAGAGCTCGAGCAGGGTGCGGTCGAGCTGGTCCATGGAGCGCCTCCTGGGTGGACAGGTTGTCCAGTGTGTCACGAGTCCGTTGCGCACATTGTCACCTACGGTGATCCTTGGCGGCATGACCTCACTGACGCCGCAAGAGATCCGCGCCGACCTGACCGTCGAGCAGCTCCAGCAGCTGGTCGGCCTCGTGGAGTACGACGCCGAGCGGGACGTGTTCCCGGTGACCGGTTGGGACTCCATCGTGTTCGTCGTCGGCAACGCGACCCAGACCGCGCACTACTACCAGTCCGCGTGGGGGATGGAGCTGGTCGCCTACTCCGGCCCGGAGAACGGCAACCGCGACCACAAGTCCTTCGTGCTGCGCTCCGGCTCGATCCGCTTCGTGATCAACGGTGCGGTCGACCCCGACAGCGAGCTGGCCGACCACCACCGCCGCCACGGTGACGGCGTCGTCGACATCGCCCTCGAGGTCCCCGACGTGGACCGGTGCATCGCGCAGGCCCGCGCGGCCGGCGCGACCGTCGTACGCGAGGCGGAGGACCTCACCGACGAGCACGGCACCATCCGGATCGCCGCCATCGCGACGTACGGCGAGACCCGGCACACCCTCGTCGACCGGTCGCGGTACGACGGTCCCTACCTACCGGGATACGTCACGGCGGCGTCCACCTGGGTCAAGCGCGACGGTGAGCCGAAGCGGCTGTTCCAGGCGCTCGACCACATCGTCGGCAACGTCGAGCTCGGGCACATGGACGAGTGGGTGGAGTTCTACAACTCGGTCATGGGCTTCACCAACATGGCGGAGTTCATCGGCGACGACATCGCCACCGACTACTCGGCGCTGATGAGCAAGGTCGTCGCGAGCGGCAACCACCGGGTGAAGTTCCCGCTCAACGAGCCGGCGATCGCCAAGAAGCGCTCGCAGATCGACGAGTACCTCGACTTCTACCGCGGCGCCGGAGCCCAGCACCTCGCCGTCGCGACCAACGACATCCTCGCCTCGGTCGACGCCCTGCGCGCCAACGGCGTGGAGTTCCTCAGCACGCCGGACTCCTACTACGAGGACCCCGAGCTCCGCAAGCGCATCGACAACGTGCGCGCACCGATCGAGGAGCTGCAGAGGCGAGGGATCCTGGTCGACCGGGACGAGGACGGCTACCTGCTGCAGATCTTCACCAAGCCGCTGGGCGACCGCCCCACGGTCTTCTTCGAGCTGATCGAGCGGCACGGCTCGCTCGGGTTCGGCAAGGGCAACTTCAAGGCGCTGTTCGAGGCGATCGAGCGCGAGCAGGACGCCCGCGGGAACCTGTGACCCATCCGCATGTCGGGTGCCTCCGAACACAGGGTGTCCGGCCGGGACTTCTCGGTTGCACCCACTGCACCGGAGGAACTCACATGCGCGTCCGTCTTCCCGCCCGCAAGACCCTGGCCACCACGGCCGCAGCCGCCATGCTGGTGCTGCCGCTGTCCGCCTGCAGCTTCCCGGGGGGTGCCGACGCGCCGAAGCCGGTCGCCTCGATCCCCACGCTGGTCGGCAAGTCGACCTCGATCAAGCTCGACCAGGGCTTCGCCGCCGCGCTGACGAAGCTCAAGCTCACCCCCGGCACCGTGGGCAAGGGCCGCCTGGCGAAGGGTTCGCTGGTCTTCCCGATCACCGGCGGCAACGTCACCGTGTTCAAGCCCGGCGAGGTGTCGCCGTACGTCATCGGCCAGATCCAGCACGTCGGCTCCGGCTTCTCGCTCAGCGCCGGCGGCACGAAGGTCTCGATCACGAACCTGAACGTCGACCCCGGCGTCTCCAAGGTGTACGGCGACGTGAAGGTGAACGGGAAGACGGCCGCCACGAGCGCCTACCTGTTCAAGCTCGACGGCCGCACGCTGAAGCCGCTGTCGACCAGCGGGAACTTCGCCACGCTGCAGGGGACCAAGGTCGAGATCTCGCCGGTGGCCGCGCCGCTGCTGAACAAGACTTTCGGCACCAAGGCCGTGAAGCCGGGCCTGCTGGTCGGCATCGCGACGATCGTCGTACGGGTGAAGTGATCGCCCGAGCTGACCGCGCGAACTCGCCGCGGATTCCAGCGCGATGGGCGAGAATGGGGCGGTGAGCACACCGGGGGAGACCTACGAGGAGTGGCGAGCGCGCACCGCGCCCGCCACTCCGGTGCGGACATTCAATCCCCGCACGTGGGACTGGGGAGTCATCGCCCTGCTCGGTGTCTTCTTCGCCGTGGTGGGGGGCGGCTGGGGCACCGCGATCGGGCTCTCGCTCCCACTGGTGCTGGCCGTCGAGGCGGTCCTCCACGGACGACTAGACCCCGACGACGTACGTCGCGACCGCGTGCTGCGCGGCGCCACCCTGCTGGCCACCCTCGCTCTCAGTGGCCTGATCATCTGGGTCGACGGTGGCTTCGCCGCGGTGCTGCCCGTGCTGCTGGTGCTGCTGGACCTCAAGGACGACCGCAGCTTCCTGCGCTCGGTCTACGAGCGCCGGCGCGCCCGCCGCGCCTGAACGGACCGGAGCCCAGGGGACCCCGGTCCGTCAGTACGTCGATCAGTCGAGGTCGCCGACCAGGACCGCCTCGGCCTCGTCCCGGCTACCGACCTCCACGACCTCGCCGTGCGTGGTCCGGGCCACGGTGCGTGCCCCGAGGCCCAGGATCACCACACCCACCGCGACGCTGACCGCGCCGAACCAGAACGGCGCGTGCACGTGGACGTCGGGGGCCTCGCCGAACAGCTTGAGCGCGACGTAGGGGCCGACGGCGCCACCGCAGAAGCGCACGAAGGAGTACGCCGCGGACGCGACCGGTCGCTCCACCGGGGCGGCTCCCATCACGGCCTCGGTGATCAGCGTGTTGTTGTTGCCGATGAACGCGCCCGACGCGATGATCCCGACGATCACCACGGTCGGGTGGTCCGCCCAGATGGCCATCATCAGCATGTCGGCGGTGAACAGCGCCAACGTGACGATGATCGCCGGGACGGTGCCGATCGCGCGCTGCACGATCGGGGCGACGACCACGGAGACGAGCGCCACGAGCACGCCCCAGCCGAAGTAGATCCAGCCGATCTGGATGATCCCCGACTTCGGCAGCGCGAACGGCCCCGCGGCCAGGATGGTGAAGAAGCCGATGTTGTAGAAGATCGCGGTCAGCGCCAGGATCAGCAGCGGCTTGTGGCCGAGGGCCCGGAAGGGGTCGGCCAGCGAGGTCTTCCGCCCGGTGGGCGGGGTGCTCGGCAGGAAGAACGAGGTGGCGACCAGCGCGATCACCATCAGCACGGAGACGCCGTAGAACGGTGCCCGCCACGAGTGCTCGCCCAGCACGCCGCCGATGAGCGGGCCCGACGCGATGCCGATGCCCAGGGCGGCCTCGAACAGGATGATCGCCTGCCCGGTGGACCCCTTGGAGGCCGTCACGATGGTGGCCAGCGCGGTGGCCACGAACAGCGCGTTGCCCAGGCCCCAGCCGGCGCGGAAGCCGACGATGGCCCCGACGGAGTTCGACGACCCGGCGAGCGCCGCGAAGACGATGATCAGCACCAGCCCGGAGAGCAGCGTGCGCTTGGCCCCGATCCGGCTGGAGATGACTCCCGTGACGAGCATCGCGACGCCCATGATCGCCATGTAGGAGGTGAACATCAGCGAGACCTGGCTCGGCGTGGCGTCGAGCTGGGAGGCGATGGACTTCAGGATGGGGTCGACGAGGCCGATCCCCATGAACGCGATCACGCAGGCGAAGGCGACGGCCCACACGGCACGTGGCTGCTTCAGCATTGTTCCTACTTTCGTTGGTCGGAGTTCTCAGTCGCGGCGGAGCAGGTCGTTCAGGACGGCCACCGCGGTGGCCAGCTCCTCGGGGGAGCGGCCGGACGTGGCGATCCGCTCGGCCACCAGGGCGGCGTTGCGGCCACGGACGGTGTCGAGCGTGCGACGACCCTCGGTGGTCATCGAGATGAGCATGGAGCGGGCGTCGTCGGGGTGCGGCTCGCGCTGCAGCCAGCCCTTGGTGACCAGCCCGTTGACCAGACCGGTCATCGACGGCTGGCTGCACCGGTCGGCCTGGGCGAGGGCGCCGACCGTGCTGGGGCCGAGCTCGTCCACCAGGCTCATCAGCCGGGTGCTCGCGGCCGGGAGGTCGGCGGTGTTGCGGCGTACCTCCCGGACCAGGCGGGCGCTGAGCACGACGAGGTCGTTGCTCAGCTGACGGACGGCTTGGTTGCTCACGTCCACCACTTTACATAGGCAGCCTATGTAGTTCAACCTCGAGCGGCCAAACTATTCACTCGAAGTATTCATCATGTGTATAGTCGCCGACATGTCCTCCGGCCACGTCCTCCTCGGCATCCTCGCCGCCGGCCCGGCGCACGGCTACGACCTCAAGCGCGAGCACGACGCTCGCCTCCCGGGCGCCAAGCCGCTGGCCTACGGGCAGGTCTACGCGACGCTCGCCCGGCTGCAGCGTGACGGCCTGGTGGAGGTGGCGACGACGGAGAACGACGGGGGCCCCGAGCGCACCGTCTACGACATCTCTCCGGCGGGGGAGGAGTCCCTGCTCGAGTGGCTGGCCACCCCGGAGCCGCCCGGGCCCTACGCCGCGGAGGAGCTGGTGCGCAAGACGGTCACCGCCCTGCGGCTGCACCGCGACGCCCGCCCGTTCCTGGGGGCGCAGCGGGCGCTGCACCTCGACCGGATGCGCGGCCTCGTCGCCGAGCAGCGGGCGGCCGTCGACGTCGACGCCCGGATCGCCTTGGACCACACGATCTTCCACCTGGACGCCGACCTGCGGTGGCTGGAAGCCGCGGCCGCGCGGGTCAACGAGGAAGGGACGCTGCTGCGATGATGGAGCCACTCCTGCGTGCCCACGCGCTGCACCTGGCGTTCGGCCGCACCGAGGCCCTCCGGGGCGCCAGTGCGGAGGTCGCGCCCGGCGAGGTGCTGGCGCTCACCGGCCCCTCCGGCAGCGGCAAGTCGACCCTGCTGCTTTGCATGGCCGGCGTGCTGCGCCCCCAGGCGGGCTCGGTGACCTACGAGGGACGACGCCTCGACGACCTGTCGGAGGACGACCGCACCCGGTTGCGCCGCCGGGAGTTCGGGCTGGTGCTGCAGTTCGGCCAGCTCGTGCCCGAGCTCTCCGCGGTGCAGAACGTGATGGTCCCGCTGCTCCTCGAGCGCCACGACCGGCAGGCGGCGCGCACCAGCGCGCTCGGCTGGCTGGACCGGCTCGGTGCCGCCGACGTCGCCGACGCGCAGCCGGGCGAGATGTCGGGCGGCGAGGCGCAGCGCGTGGCGATGGCCCGCGCCCTCGTGACCGGGCCGGGCCTCGTCTTCGCGGACGAGCCGACCGGCGCCCTGGACACCGTCAGCGGCGAGCAGGTGATGGAGGTGCTGCTGTCGACGGTGCGCGAGACCGGTGCCTCCGTGGTGCTGGTGACGCACGACAACCGGGTCGCGGCGTACGCCGACCGCGAGGTGGTGCTGCGCGACGGCGTCGCCGAGGGACGACCGGCGGTCCTTCCGTGATCGTCCTGGCGGGCCTGCTGCTGCGCACCGGCGGGTGGTTGCGTCCCCTCCTGGTGGCGGCCTGTACGGCGGTCGTGACCGCCCTCGTGCTCGTCGCCGTGGCGATGGCGATGCTCAGCGGCCGCCCGGACGAGCTGCTGTTCGACGTCGTAGCCGATCCCGGCACCCGCGGCGGCGCGGCGTTCGGGACCGTCCTGCTCACGGTGCCGCTCGCGCTGCTGCTCCACCAGGCGCTGCGGCTCGGCAACGCGGCCCGCCAACGCCGGCTCGCCGGGCTGCGCCTGGCCGGGGCCACCACACGAGAGGTACGGCTCCTCGGGGCCGCCGAGGTGGCGGCGCCTGCCTTCGTGGGCGCGGTCGCCGGGGTGCTGCTGTTCGGCGTGCTCCGGGTGCTGCTCGGTGGCGGCCAGGGTGGTGCCTTCCTGGCGATCGGGGGCACCAGCCATTCCGTGGGACTGGTGCCGACCTCGGTCACCCCTCCCTGGTGGGCGGTGCTGCTCGTGGTCCTCGCGGTGACGCTGGTCGGCCTGGTGCTCGGGCTGCGCTCCGGACGCGAGGTCGCGCTGAGCCCGCACGGTGTCAGCCGGCACCAGCGTGCGCGCCCGCCCCGGCCGTGGGGCGCGTTGCTGCTGGTCGCGGCCGCTGCCATCGTGCCGCTTGCCGTCACGCGCTCGGGGCTGGTGGCCGCGAGCCTGGCCGCGATCACCCTTGCCGTCCTCGGCCTGATGACGCTGGCGCCGTGGTCGGCGTACGCCCTGGGCCGGCTGGCGCAGAAGCGGGTGACCAACGTGGCCGGGCTGCTGGCGGCCCAGCGCCTGGTCACCGAGCCTCGTCCGGCCGGGCGGGCCGGAGCGGCGGTGGGCGGCATCGGCCTGGTGGCCGGAGGGCTGGGGGGACTCTTCGGCGACCTGTTCGCGTCCGGCACGCTGGAGTTCTTCTACGTGTTCTCCGTGGTGCTGGTGGCGCTCTGCCTGCTCGGCACCCTGCTCGTGGTGAGCCTGACGCTGGCGGTGCACTCGGCCGAGTCCCTGACCGACCGCCGCCGGTCGATGTCCTCGCTCTACGCGCTGGGGGTGCCGGCGGAGGAGATCCGGAGCTCCCAGCTGTGGGAGGGCGGCCTCGTCGCGGTGCCGATGTCGCTGTTCGGAGCGCTGGTCGGGGCTCTGGTGATGGGCGTGCTCAGCGGCGGCGGGATCATGAGCCTGCTCCTGGCGATCGCCGGTGTGGTGGTGACGCCTCTGTTGGCGCTGGCCGCGGTGTGGCTCGCGGTCGCCCTCACGGCGCCGGTGGCACGGCGGGCGATCGACCCGGAGAACCTGCGCACGGCCTGACGCTCAGAACGGCGGCCGGCCCGTCCCGGTGACCCGGAAGCGACCCCAGGGGTCGATGTCGGAGAGCCGCGCCTCGGCGCGGCCGTGAGGGGTCTCCAGGACGATGGTGGATCCGGAGGTGTGCCCGTCCAGCGCCGGGTCCTGGTCGATCCGGCCCCACCAGTGGAACCGGCCGTCGATCGGCTGGAAGTACCCGCGCAGCCGCACCGCGACCTCGGCGTCCCCGATGCGGGCGGGTCCGTCGTACTGCTCCTGCGGCTCGTGCTCCATCACTGGTCCTTCCCGCCCACCAGGCGCAGGCGCCCCTGGCTGTCGATGCGTACGCCGTTCTCGCGGGCGATTCCCTCGAAGGCGTGCCAGATGAACGAGCTCAGGTGGTCCGACACGGCCGCCCGGCTCATCGTCCTCCGGCGCAGCCACCACTCGCCGGTGGACAGCCCCAGCCCCACCAGGCCGTGCGCCCACGGCTCGGCACCGGCCGCGTCCACGCCGAGCTCGCGCAGCGCGTCGCCCAGCGTGCGCGAGATGGTGGCAGCCACCATCTCCTTCCCGTCGGCCAGCGGGTCCTCGTTGGTGGGGTGCTCGACCAGGAGGAAGAAGACGTGCGGGTGTCGTGAGATCAGCTCGAGGTAGTCGGCGCAGGCGCGCTCAACCCGCTCGCGGATCGGGGCCTCGCTGAGCAGCACGGGGAGCAGGCCGTCGATCACGGCGTTGGCGCCCCAGGCGCCGACGGCCCGGTAGAGGTCGTCCTTGTCGGCGAAGTAGCGGTAGAGCACCGGCTTGCTCACCCCGGCCGAGGCGGCGATCTCGGCGATGCCGGCCGCCGGGCCGTGCTCGTCGATCGCGGCCACGGCTGCCTCGACCAGCTCGGCCCGCCGGGTCTCGCGGTGCTCGTCCCACCGGGAGTTGCGGCCGTCCTTCGGGCCGTTTCTCTGGGCGGGGTTCTTGACGATGCGCGGCATGTGGCCCACAGTAGCCGATAGCCGTTACTGCAAGTAACAGTTACCACGATTCAGGAGGCTGCATGTCCGCCACGCTCCGTCCCGAGACCACCCGCGACCCGTCGGCGCTCGCCGAGCGGCTGCTGAAGTCCTCGGCCCGGCAGTCCTACGACCCCGAGGTCGACATCGACTGGGACGCCCCGATCCCGCAGGACAAGTGGGGGATGCAGCCCGAGCGGATGTCGCTCTACGGCACCCCGCTGTGGGACGGGCTGAGCGAGGAACAGCGGATCGAGCTGTCCAAGCACGAGATCGCCTCGATCGCCAGCGTCGGACTCTGGTTCGAGCTGCTGCTGATGCAGATGATGCTGCGCGACCTCTACGACGACGACCCGACCGGGGCGCACATGCACTACGCCCTGACCGAGGTGGCCGACGAGTGCCGGCACTCGACCATGTTCGGCAAGTCGATCGCTCACCTCGGCGTGCCCGCCTACGGGCCGCCGCGCCGGATCCACCAGCTGGGCCGGCTCTTTCGCACCGTCGTCCGCGGCCCGAGCGCCTACGCCTCGATCCTGGTCGCCGAGGAGATCCTGGACACCTGGCAGCGCGACCTGATGAAGGACGAGCGGGTGCAGCCGGTGACGCGGATGGTCGCGCGGATCCACGTGCTGGAGGAGGCCCGGCACATGACCTTCGCCCGCGACGAGGTGGAGCGCCAGCTGGCCGGCCTCTCGCGGGCCCAGCTGCTGCGGCACCAGGTCGTCACCGCCCAGACCTGCTTCATGGTGGCGCGGGCCCTGGTCAACCCGGAGATCTACCGCTCGGTGGGCATCGACCCCCGCGAGGGGCGTCGTACGGCGCTCGGCAACCCGCACTACCGCGAGACCATGCAGTGGATGGGCGAGAAGCCCCTGGCCTTCCTCCGCTCCCACGACCTCCTGCCCGCGCACCAGGAGAAGGTGTGGCGCGGGTCGCTGCTGCTGGGGTGAGCGGTGCAGGTTTCCCTGGTACCCAGCTCACCAGCGCGCGACCGGATCGTGTGAGATGGCGGGGTGGAGGTCAGCGTGGAGATCACCGAAGAGATCACCGAAGAGATCACCGAAGAGATCACCGAGGCGATCGACGGGTGGGTCGACGGCTGGGCGCACTCGCGGGGTGTCCCGCGCCCCAGTCCCGTGGGGGGTGGGTGGTTCCTCGACTCGAGCGCGCCGGAGGAGAACGGGCGGATCGTGCTCTCCGCGCCGACGCCCGAGCGGCTCGCGAAGGTCGTCGTGGGGCAGCCCGAGCGCAGGCTGGTGAAGTTCCCCGGGGACCCCGAGGTGTGGCTTCCCCGGTTCCCGTCGGCCTGGGTGCCCGAGCACGCCGGCTGGTTCATGACCCGGGACCTCGAGCCGACGACGCCGCCGGCGCTGCCGGACGGCTACACCTGCGAGATCGAGTCCACCGACACGCTGGTCCGGGTGCGGATCAGTGACCGGCACAACGAGGTGGCGGCCCGGGGCCAGCTCGGCGCCGGCAGCACGTACGCCGCGCCCGACCGGATCGTCACCGAGCAGGGTCACCAGCGGCTCGGCCTCGGCACCGTGGTGATGGCCGAGCTCGGGAACCGGGCCCTCGAGCTCGGCGTACGACGAGCCGTGCTGGCCGGGACCGCCGACGGACGCGCGCTCTACGAACGTCTCGGCTGGCGGGTCATCGCCGCGATGAGCGGCGCCTACTGCCGGTCAGACTGAGGGCAGCACGGTGCCGGTCACCTCGCCCAGCGCGATCCGGCCGCCGAGCGCGCCCGGGGCCGTTGCCCGCAGGGTGACGGTGTCGCCGTCCTCGAGGAAGCTCCGGCCCGACCCGAACGGCTCCCGGCCGCCCCAGCTCAGCTCCAGCAACGACCCGCGCTGGTCGCGCTCGTCGCCGCTGATCGTGCCGCTGGCGTAGAGGTCGCCCGTGCGCAGCGAGGCGCCGTTGGAGGTCAGGTGCGCGAGCATCTGCGCGGGCGACCAATACATCGAGGCGTACGGCGGCCGGCTCACCACCTCGCCGTTCAGCACGATCTCCAAGGCGATGTCGAAGCCGGCCGGCTCCTCGACCGCCAGGTGCGGCAGCGGTGGGGGTGACTGCCCGGGCAGCGGCACGCGGGCGTGCGAGAGCGCCGCCAGCGGGGTGACCCACGCACTGACCGTCGTCGCGAACGACTTGGCGAGGAACGGCCCGAGCGGCACGTACTCCCACGCCTGGAGGTCCCGCGCCGACCAGTCGTTGAGGGGGGTCACCCCGAAGACGTGCTCGGCGAACGCGGACGTCGGCACCGGTTCCCCGCGAGGCGAGGGTGTGCCCACGACGAACCCGAGCTCGGCCTCGATGTCGAGCCGACGGGTGGGACCGAACTCCGGAGTGGGTGCGCCACGAGAAGAGCCGGGCGGCAGGCGTTGCCCCGACGGTCGCGTCACGGTGGTGCCCGAGACCACGACCGTGCCGGCGCGCCCGTGGTAGCCGATCGGCAGGTGCCGCCAGTTCGGCGGCAGCGCCGGCGCGTCCGGACGGAAGATCCGCCCGACGTTGGTCGCGTGCTGCAGCGAGCAGTAGAAGTCCACGTAGTCGGCCACCTCGAAGGGGAGGTGCATCGTGGCGTCGTCGACCGGGACCAGCAGCGGCTCCACGCGTTCCTGGTGGACCTCGTGGCCGAGCACCTCGACGAGCCACTCACGCGCGATCCGCCAGGTGGGCGCCCCGAGCGACAGGAAGAAGTTCAGCGACGGGCGGGCCCACGCCGTGGCCAGGTCCGGCCCGTCACCCGGGTCGCCGCCGAGCGCCGCGACCGCTGGAGCGTCCATCACGAAGTCACCGATCCGGACGCCCACCCGGGGCGGCGTGTCCCCGACCGAGAACACGCCGTACGGCAGGTTGTCCAGGTCGTACGACGAGCCCGCGGCGTCCGGGACCCAGCTCATCCGGATACCTCGAGGAGCCCGAGGTCGACCAGGTCCTCGTGCGCCTCCAGCACGCTGCACGACCCGAAGGCGGTGAACCACCTCCGCGTGCGGGCGGCCAGGTCCGGGTCGGTGGACAGCCGTTCCGCGACGGCGGTGCCGTCGGTGTCGTCGAGGACCGCGGCCACCTCGTCGAGGGAGCCACCGTCGAGCGAGGCCCTCGTCGCCAGCAGCACGTTGAGGAACCCGTGGTGCTCGAACCCGGACGCGTCGTCGCGATGGCGTACGGCGTGGTGCATCCCGGCCGTGCACTTGAACGGCAGCTCGCGGTCGAGCGAGGCCCCGATCGAGGAGGCCAGCGCCGCCGAGGTCGGGAACAGGTCGTCGCTCGCCCCGCCGGTCCGGAACTTCAGCCAGATCTCCCGGTCCGCCAGCTCGTCGAGGGCCGAGAGCCAGCCGTGCGACGGGGTCCCGCGGAGCAGCGGCGGCTCGGCGTGGATGATCACGTCGTCGAGCGCGTCCTCCAGCGAGTCGACCACCTGCACCAGTCGGCGGACGTTGTGCGCGAGGTCGTCCTCGTCGCGCAGGGCGAACTCCAGGGCTCGGAGCTCGAGGCCCTCCGAACGGGTCAGCCAGGTGACGGCGGGCTCGATGGCCCCGGCGCCCCCGGTGACGACGAGGTTGCAGGCCAGTGGTGCCGAGGCGCTCGCGGAGCCTCGCTGCTGCACCGCCGTCGCGAGGTCGGCGACCTTGACGTCGCTGACCACGAAGCCGCCGACGAGGTCGGCGTAGTCGCCGGCCCGATGAGCCTGGTGCTCGGCCACCGCCTGGTCGAGCGGGAGGCTCGCCGGCGGGAAGATCGCCGCGTCGTCGACGAACGAGTGCAGATAGGCGGGAGCCGGCATGTTGCCACGCTAGATCACCGCGAGGCAGGGTGACCGGATGGCTTACTACCGATCGGTCGGCGTCGTACCCCGCACCCGGCACACCGCCTTCCGCGACCCTTCGACCGGCTCGGGGCGCAGCGGGCCACTGCGCTACGAGGAGCTGATGGGGGAGGAGGGGTTCTCCTCCGACTCGACGCTGCTCTACCACGTGGGCGTGCCGTCCGCGGTGGTCGACAGCCAGGTGTGGGACCTGCCCGACCTGAGCACGACACCGAACCACCCGCTGAAGCCACGGCACCTGAAGCTGCACGACCTGGCCGCGCCCGGCTCGACCGACGTGAGAGTCGATGCGGTCACCGGCCGGCGCCTGGTGATGGGCAACGGCGACGTGCGCATCAGCTACGTCCTCGCCGACGAGGTCTCGCCCTACTACCGCAACGCGGTGGGCGACGAGTGCGTCTACGTCGAGAGTGGCAGGGGCACCGTCGAGACCGTCTTCGGCGTGGTCTCCTACCGCACCGGCGACTACGTGGTGATCCCCCGGGCGACCACCCACCGCTGGCTGCCCGGCGAGCCGAGCCGGCTCTACGCCATCGAGGCGAACAGCCACATCGCCCCGCCGAAGCGCTACCTGTCGAAGTACGGCCAGCTGCTCGAGCACGCGCCCTACTGCGAGCGCGACCTGCACGGTCCGGCGGAGCCGCTCGTCGAGACCGGCACCGACGTGGAGGTCCTGGTCAAGCACCGTGGCAACGGGCCGTCGGGCCTGGTCGGCACCCGGATGACCTACGCCACCCACCCGCTCGACGTGGTCGGCTGGGACGGCTGCCTCTACGCCTACACCTTCAACGTCGAGGACTTCATGCCGATCACCGGCAAGATCCACCAGCCGCCGCCGGTGCACCAGGTCTTCGAGGGTCAGAACTTCGTGGTCTGCAACTTCTGCCCACGCAAGGTGGACTACCACGAGGGGTCGATCCCGGTGCCCTACTACCACTCCAACGTCGACTCCGACGAGGTGATGTTCTACGTCGGCGGGGACTACGAGGCCCGCAAGGGATCCGGCATCGGGATCGGCTCGATCTCCCTGCACCCCGGGGGTTTCGCCCACGGTCCACAGCCCAGCGCCATCGAGGCCTCCATCGGCGTGGAGTACTTCGACGAGCTCGCCGTCATGGTCGACACCTTCCGCCCGCTCGAGCTCGGCGAGGCGGGACTGGCGGTCGAGGACCCGGCCTACGCCTGGACGTGGGCTGGTCGCGGGCCCTCGACCGACACCTCAGACGGAGACGGGACGGCGGTCTTCAGCAACAGCTGAGTCGACGGGAGCACGCCACACCTCGGCCCGGGCCAGGAACACCACCGCGAGCAGCGCCACTGCGGCGAAGGTCGCCAGGCCGCTCTCACCGGCGACGTAGGCCAGATCGGTCTCGGAGCCGACGACGGCGCCGGCCCCGAGGCCGAACGTGATGTTCACGGCCCCGTGGGCGATCGACACCGGCCAGACGGAGTGCGACCGGTCCCACAGGTAGGCGTAGAAGACCCCGCCCATGGTGATCACCGCGACGACCATCGGCGCCACGAACCAGCGGCTGCCGAACTCGTCGTACGTCGTCGCGATCAGGATCAGCGGCAGGTGGAAGCACCCGTGGACGAACCCCGTGACCAGGGCGGCGCGACGGCGACTGGTGAGCTGCTGGATCCGCGGCAGCAGGTAGCCCCGCCAGCCGATCTCCTCGCCGAGGAACAGCACCGACATGAACACGAAGGTGCTGAGCAGGTTGAGCGACCAGGAGACGACGGATGACGAGGAGAGGTCGACGGTCCGCAGGTCGGCGACCCCGAGTGCGATCGCCACGGCGTACGCAGCGCCCGCCAGGACCACCGGAACCGCCAGGGCGATCGGCCACAGGTGCTTGCCGGAGCGGTTCAGGCCGAAGCTGCCCCACAGCTCGCGACGCCGGCCGCGAGGCGTCGTGGTGAACGTGACGACCACGACGGTGAGCAGCGGCAGCAGGGCGCTGAGCAGGACGCCGATGCCAGCGTGGGGCATCGCGACGGCGACGCCGATGGCGAGTGAGAACGCGATCACGAGGTAGGTCGTGACCTCGCGCAGTGGACGGGACATGGGCGGAACCTCCGTGGGTGGACGGGCCGGGTCGCCCGCTCCACCAAGGTCGCGCGCCGGGGCGGTCGGGCACATCGGCCTGGGGTCGCGACCCGACGAGACTCAGGAGGGAGACGCGGGAGCCCTCAGCCACGTCCCGGGACGGTGATCCCGGACTCGTAGGCGTGCATCACCAGCTGGGCGCGGTCGCGGCACCCGAGCTTGGTGAGCAGGTGGCTGACGTGCGTCTTCACCGTCCCGTAGCCCATGTGCAGCTGGTCGGCGACCTCCTGGTTGGACAGGCCGCGCGCGACCTCGACCAGCACTTCGCGCTCGCGGTCGGTCAGGCCGTCGTCCCCGGGTGCCGCGGGCGTGCCGGGCAGGGCCGCGAACTGCTCGATCAGCCGTCGGGTGATGGACGGTGCGAGCAGGGCGTCGCCGGCCGCGACGACCGAGATCGCCTCCAGCAGCGCGGTCGGCCGGGTGTCCTTGAGCAGGAAGCCGCTGGCGCCGGCGCGCAGCGCCTCGTGCACCAGCTCGTCCTGGTCGAAGGTGGTGAGGACGAGGACGTGCGTGGCCGCGCACCGTGGGTCGGACATGATCCGCCGGGTGGCCTCCAGCCCGTCCATGACGGGCATCCGGATGTCCATCAGCACCACGTCCGGGCTCGTACGCCGGCACAGCCCCCAGCCCTGCTCGCCGTCGCCGGCCTCCCCGACGACCTCGACGTCGGCGCTCGAGCCGAGGAGCACGACGAACCCTGAGCGGACCAGCTCCTGGTCGTCGACGACCGCGACCCGGATCACGGTGCCGGCTCCGGGACCCCAGCAGGGACTCCAGCAGGGACCGCAGCGGGGAGTGACGGCAGGTGGGCCGCGACCCGGAACCCGCCCGTGTCCACCGGACCGTAGTCGAAGGCGCCGCCGAGCAACCGCGTGCGCTCGCGCAGGCCGACCAGCCCGTGCCCACCGGCCGGCCCTCCGGCCGGCTCCCCGGCGGAGGGGAGCCGCCGGGCACCCGTCCCGGGGTCGCGCACCTCGATGTCCACCCCGGCGACGGCGTAGGACACGTGGATCTCGGCGCTGCTGGCCGAGGAGTGCTTGAGCACGTTGGTCAGCGACTCCTGGACGACCCGGTAGGCGGTGAGCTCGACGCCGGGATCGAGCGGGCGCGCGGGGCCGTCGACCACGAGCACGGCTTCGACACCGGCCTGCCGGACGTCCGCGACGAGGGCGTCGAGGTCGCCGATCGACTGCATCGGTGGCGCGACGGGATCGTGGTCCTGCTCCCGCAGCAGGCCGAGCATGGAGCGGGTCTGCGTCAGTGCCTTGTGACTGGTCTCGGCGATGATCTCCAGCGCGTGCTCGGCCGCGGCCACGTCGGTGCGGATGACATGCCCGCCCACCCCGGCCTGGACCGCGATCAGCGACATGCTGTGGGCGACCACGTCGTGCAGCTCGCGGGCGATCCGCAACCGCTCCTCGACCACGCCCCGCGCGGCCTGTTCCCGCGCGGTGGCGGCCTCCTGCTCGGCCGCGCGCAGCCGCTGCGCCTGGTCCCGACGACGTGAGCGGATCGCGTCGCCGAGCGCCCACGCCGTCACCAGCAGTCCCCACGCCTGAAGCAGGTCCGACGTACGCAGGTCCGGTACGTCGAGCAGGGCGAGGCCGATGAAGACCACGACGGACAGGACCAGGCCGAGCACCCCGTCCCGACGCCGCCGCCCGTGCGCGGCCAGGGAGTAGAGGCTGAACAGCAGCAGCACCGAGAGCAGTCCGATGTAGTGGTCGGTGAGGCTCACCACGAGACAGCCGGCCACGAACACCGCGAACGACGCGACCGGGCGCCCACGGCGCCAGACCAGCGCCAGCCCGGCCACAACCGTGGCCACCAGCGACAGCGGGTCGGCGGGCTCCAGCCGTGGGTCGATGACCGCGACGTCGGTGGTCAGCAGCGAGGCGGCGGCGAGCCCCGCGGCGAGCAGCCCGAGGGTGACGTCGAGGAAGGGCGACAGGCGCCGGGACAGGGTCGACCAGGCCCCGGAGTCGAACGGCTGCTCGCCGGCACCGCCTGTCATGCCCGCACGCTACGCCGGTCGCGGCCCGCCGGGCCTCCGTCCGCAGACCTGCCCCTCCTCTGTCCGCAGACAGAGGAAGGGCGCCGGGCCGGCCGCGTCGACATGGACCCGCACGTCGGGGCACGCCAGACTGCTGCCGTGCCGACCTTCATCGCGTTCCTGCGTGCCGTCAACGTGGGCAAGCGGTCCTACCCGATGGCCGAGCTGCGCGAGGCCCTGACCGCCGCCGGGTTCGAGGAGGTGGAGACCCACATCCAGACCGGCAACGTGCTGTTCCGCACGCGGATGAGATCCGAGGCGCGGGTCGCCGCGGCGCTCGAGCAGACGATGCTCGCGGACCGCGGCTTCGAGGTGCCGGTCGTGCTGATGACGCCCGCCGAGCTAACCCAGACCTACGACGAGGCGCTGGCCTTCGCGGCCGACCTCGGCCAGGAGTCCGGCCAGGAGTCCGGCCAGGAGTCCGGCCAGAAGTCCGGCACGGAGCTCACGGGTCACTACCTGACCCTGCTCGCAGAACCGCCGGCTGCGGACCTCGCCGCGAAGGTGGAGGCGAGGTCCGAGCCGGGGGAGGTGGTGCGGGTCGGCCGACGGGCGGTGCACCTGATGCTGGCCAAGCCGTACAACGAGGTGTCCAACAGCAACGCGCAGATCGAGAAGGCCCTGGGTGTTGCCACCACCCGTAGCCTGACCGTGATCAGGAAGCTCACCGAGAAATGGGGAACATGAGCCAGCAGCAGTGGTGGCGCGACGCCGTCATCTACCAGATCTACCCCCGGTCCTGGGCCGACCACGACGGCGACGGGATGGGCGACCTCCCCGGCATCACCGCCCGGCTGCCACACCTCGCGGGCCTCGGCGTGGACGCCGTGTGGCTCTCGCCGTTCTACACCTCGCCGCAGCACGACGCGGGCTACGACGTCGCCGACTACCGCGACGTGGACCCACGGTTCGGCACCCTCGCCGACTTCGACGCGATGACGGCGAAGGCCCATGAGCTCGGGCTGCGGGTCATCGTCGACATCGTGCCCAACCACTCCTCCAGCGACCACCCGTGGTTCCAGGAGGCGCTGGCCGCGGAGCCCGGCAGCCCGGAGCGGGCCCGCTACATGTTCCGTGACGGCGGGGGCCCGAACGGCGACGAGGCCCCGAACAACTGGGTGAGCAACTTCGGCGGTCCTGCCTGGGAGCGCGTGACCGATCCCGACGGCTCCCCGGGCCAGTGGTACCTCCATCTCTTCGACGTCTCCCAGCCCGACTTCGACTGGACCAACGCCGAGGTCGGCGACGAGATGGAGTCGGTCCTGCGGTTCTGGCTGGACCGGGGCGCCGACGGCTTCCGCATCGACGTCGCGCACGGACTGGTCAAGGTCGCGGGGCTGCCCGATGCCCCCGCCGGTCACGAGATCGCCGACGCCGTCCGCACGGCCGACTTCCCGATGTGGGACCAGCCCGGCGTCCACGACATCTACTGGCGCTGGCGCAAGGTCACCGACTCCTACGCCGTCGAGGGCCAGGACGCCGACCGGATCCTGTGCGCCGAGGCGTGGGTCCGCCCCTCGGAGTCGCTGGCGCTCTACGTCCGCGAGGGCGAGCTGCACCAGTCGTTCAACTTCTCCTTCCTGATGAGCCCGTGGATCGCCACCGAGATGCAGCAGGTGATCCAGGAGTCGCTGGAGGCGGTCGAGGCCTACGCGGCCCCGCAGACGTGGGTGCTGTCCAACCACGACGTCGTCCGGCACGCCTCGCGGCTGGGCTACGACCCGGTGCCGGGCCTGCTGCGGATGGAGGGCATCGGCGCCGACGACCCGCAGCCCGACGCGGAGGTCGGCCTGCGCCGCGCCCGTGCGGCGACGACGGTGATGCTGGCGCTGCCCGGCTCGGCGTACCTCTACCAGGGCGAGGAGCTCGGCCTGCCCGACGCGACGCAGCTTCCCGACGACGTGCGCCAGGACCCGACCTGGGAGAAGTCCGGCCACACCTCACGTGGCCGCGACGGCTGCCGCGTTCCCGTGCCCTGGGAGGGCGACGCCCCGTCGTACGGCTTCGGACCGACGGAGAGCTCCTGGCTGCCCCAGCCCGAGGTGTACGGCGAGCTCGCCGTGGACCGCCAGGCCGGTGTCGAGGGCTCGACCCTGGAGCTCTACCGCGCCCTGCTGCGACTGCGGCGCGAGCACCGGGTCGGCCGCGGCGAGCTGACCTGGCGTGACCTCGGCGAGCACGCTCTCGCCTTCGAGGTGACCAGCGAGAGCGGACCCGGGATTCTCGTGATCGCCAACGTCGGTGGGGAATTCGTGGCGCTGCCCGAGGGCAGCGAGATCCTCGTGGCCAGTGGCCCGATCGATACCGAACAGGGCTTGCCAATCGATACCGCAGTGTGGTTGACGACCTCGTAACTCACTGGTGGGTGGTGCTTGCGCGCTTGTTCCCCCCGGGTCTAGGTTGCACGTGAGATGTGACTGAGGTCACTAAGACCGGTCCGGGTCGGAGGAGCACCACTCATGTCAGTACGTGCACCGAGAAAGCTTACGAAGGCCATGGCGGCGGTCGGCGCCGGAGTCGTCGCCAGCGCCCTGCTCACCGCCTGCGGCGGGTCCGGTAGCGGCGTTCCGACGATCAACGTCTACGGCAGCACGTCGGACGCAGGGTTCGACACGATCCTCGCGGACTGCAACAAGGACGCCGCCGGGAAGTACAAGATCGTCCCCAACCTCATCCCCAGCGACGCGGACAGCCAGCGCGAGCAGTTCGTGCGCCGGCTCGCAGCACACGACGACGGGATGGACGTCCTCGGCATGGACGTCACCTGGACCGCGGAGTTCGCCGAGGCCGGCTGGATCCGTGAGCTCACGGGCGACCAGAAGACCCAGGCCACCGAGGGAGTCCTACAGCCGCCGATCGACACGGCCACCTGGAAGGACAAGCTCTACGCGATCCCGCGCAGCACCAACGTGCAGCTGCTCTGGTACCGCAAGTCACTCGTCCCCAACCCGCCCAAGACCTGGGACGAGGTGATCGCCGCGTCGAAGAAGCTCAAGTCCGAGGGCAAGCCCTACGTCATCGGCATCACCGCCGCCCAGTACGAGGGCTACGTCGTCGGGTTCAACACGATCCTGTCCTCGCTCGGCGGAACGCTCGTCAACGACACCAGTACCAAGGTCACCGTCGACGACAAGACGACCAAGGCGCTGGAGATCCTGCACAACCTGGCCACCGACGGCCTCGCGAGCAAGTCGCTGTCCAACAGCCAGGAGCCCGAGGTCTTCGCGCAGATGCAGAACGGCGAGGCCGCGTTCATCATGAACTGGCCCTACGTGCAGAGCGCCATGAACGCCGCCGACAAGAAGGTGGCTGCGGACCTCGGCGTCAGCCGGCTGCCGCAGTTCGCCGACGGCGAGCAGTCGCGGGCCACCCTCGGAGGGCTGAACTACGCGATCAGCAAGTACAGCAAGCACCCGGCACAGGCGTTCGAGGCCGCGATGTGCTTGCGCTCGCAGAAGCACCAGCTCGACGGTGCCCTCAGCCCGGCGGGCAACGTGCCGGTCCTCGAGTCCGTCTTCGCCGATCCGAAGTTCCAGAAGGCCTACCCGTTCTACCCCGACATCCTGGCCGAGCTGAAGACCGCGGTGCCGCGGCCGGTGACGCCGCTCTACCAGAACATCTCGACCATCGTGTCCACGACGTTGTCCCCGCCGAGCTCGATCAACCCTGCGAAGACAGCTGTGAAGCTCAAGGACTCGATCCAGCAGGCCATTGATGGGAAGGGAATCTTGCCGTGAGCACTGCCACGTTGGAGCAGGACGAAGGCGTTCAGATCGCCAAGAGGCGGGCGAGCGAGGGCAAGCGGGCCGAGCAGCGGCTGGGCATGATGCTCTGTGCGCCGGCGGTCATCGTGATGCTGGCCGTGGCCGCCTACCCGATCCTCTACGCGATCTATCTGTCGTTCTTCAAGGCCGACCTGCGCACCCCGGACGCCAACGAGTTCATCTGGTTCGGCAACTACATCACCGTGCTGAGCAGCTCGATCTGGTGGACGTCCTTCGGGGTGACGTTGTTCCTGACGATCATCGGGGCCACCCTCGAATTGGCCCTGGGGATGGTGCTGGCGATCATCATGCACCGCACGATCATCGGGCGCGGCCTGGTCCGCACCTCGGCCCTCGTGCCCTACGCCATCGTCACGGTTGTCGCCGCGTTCTCCTGGCGGTTCGCCTGGACGCAGGGGCTCGGGTGGCTGGCCGGTGACAACGCGCCGCTGACCGAGCGCTGGCCGTCGTTGTGGATCATCCTGCTGGCCGAGGTGTGGAAGACCATCCCGTTCATGGCGCTGCTGCTGATGGCCGGACTTGCACTGGTCCCCGAGGACCTGCTCAAGGCGGCCTCGATGGACGGAGCCACCCCCTGGCAGCGGTTCTGGAAGATCACGGTGCCGCTGATCAAGCCGTCCATCCTGGTGGCGCTGCTCTTCCGCACGCTCGACGCCTTCCGGATCTTCGACAACATCTACGTGCTGACCAGCGGGGCGAACAAGACCGCCTCTGTGTCGATCGTGGCCTACGACAACCTGATTCGGGGCCTCAACCTCGGCATCGGGTCGACGATGGCGGTGTTGATCTTCCTCACCACCGCGATCATCGCGTTCATCTTCGTCAAGCTCTTCGGTGCAGCGGCGCCGGGACAGGACTGATCCGATGGCTGCCATGACTGAGACCCCGGCCAAGAAGCTCGGCTGGGCCGTCGCCGATGTCCTCGTGCTCCTCTACGCGTTCATCCCGATTGTGTGGATCATCTCGCTCTCGTTGAAGGGTGGGGACACCCTCAACGACGGGAAGTTCCTGCCGGCCAACCCCGACAGTGACGCCTACACCCAGATCTTCAACAACGACGACTTCATTCGGGCGCTGATCAACTCGATCGGCATCTGCCTGATCTCGACGTTCGTGGCGCTCGTGCTGGGCACCATGGCGGCGTACGCCATCGCCCGGCTGGACTTTCCGGGCAAGCGCACGATCGTCGCGATGTCGCTGCTGGTCTCGATGTTCCCGCAGATCGCCCTGGTGACGCCGCTGTTCAAGATCGAGACCGCGGTCGGAATCTTCGACACCTGGCTCGGCCTGATCATCCCTTACATCACCTTCGCCCTGCCGCTCACGATCTACACGCTCTCGGCGTTCTTCCGCGAGATCCCTTGGGAGCTGGAGAAGGCCGCCAAGATGGACGGCGCGACGCCCTACCAGGCCTTCCGGAAGGTGATCACCCCGCTCGCCATGCCGGGCGTGTTCACGACCGCGATCCTGGCCTTCATCGCCTGCTGGAACGACTTCTTGTTCGCGATCTCGCTGACTTCGACCAACCGGGCCCGCACGGTGCCGGCGGCGATGTCCTACTTCACCGGCGCGACCACGTTCCAGAAGCCGACCGCTGCGATCGCCGCGGC
>JAOPYC010000021.1 GCA_025964795.1 Marmoricola sp. | reverse complement strand
TCCACCAGTACAACCACCACCGGCCCCACTCAGCAATCAAAAAGGCCCCACCCATCACCAGACTGAACAACCTGGCTGGGCATCACAGCTAGCGGCTCCCCGATCATGGCCGCTGCAATCTCCACCTGGCCGGAGTTGCAGAACTTCCACAGCTCCTTTGCCGCGCGGGAGTACTGAAAGAGAACCCGATCCATCTCGAATGGATCCAGGTCACCAGCACGGAAGCGATCAATGGCCACTCCCACGTGGTGCACGGGCTCTCGCAGCTGCGCGTCGTGGTAATTCGCAACCACTGAGCGCGCGATCCGTCGCTCCGATTTACTGGACACGAGATTCAGGCTACTAAGCAGACCGCCATCTGGTCAGCACGAGAATCGAAGGTTCAGGCCGCTCGGATCGTGCCGTGTCCGGATGGCCGCAGCGAGCGCCACCTTTGGTAGATGAGTGCGAAGGTCGCGTGACCTGGGTGCCCTCGAGTTAGGCCGTGGTGTGCTTGTTGGGTAGATCGACAGTGACGCGGCTACCGGTGATGGTGGCGGTTCCGTTGTGGGCCTCGGCGACGGCTAGCACCAGGGAGAGTCCCAGTCCGGTGCCGCGGCTGCTGCGGCTGGACTCGGCCCGGGAGAAGCGATCGAATGCCTTGGCGACGAACTCGGGCGGGAACCCGGCGCCCTCGTCGCTGACGATCAGCTGGACCCGTTCACCGCTCTGGGTGGCGTTGATCGTGACGGTGCCCTGGCCGTAACGCAGCGCGTTGGAGACCAGGTTGCGTAGCGCGAAATCGATCCAGTGCCGGTTGCCCTCCAGCACTGTGACCTCGTCATGCGGTGTCGTCACCTGAATGCGGCGGCCCACGGCAGCGGCCTTTGCTTCGTATCGTTCGGCCAGGTTGGCGACGAGGCCGGTGACGTCAACATGCTCCCAAGCCAAGGTGTCGCCGGCGCGCACCTCTTCGAGGTCGAGCAGCGCGTTCGACATGCCGATGAGCCGCTCGACCTGGTCCTGCAGGGACTCCAGCGCCACCCGCGTCTCCTGCGGTGGCCGAGGTCGACGTAGCTGCATCTCGAGCTCGGTCCGCATGACCGACAGCGGGGAGCGAAGCTCATGGGAAGTGTCGGCAAGGAACTGCCGCTCGCGCTCGTTCGCGGCGCTGATGCGTGCCAGCAGGGCGTTCAATGTGTGCCCCAGGCGGGTGATCTCGTCGTCCCTGCCCGGGTCCACGGGCAGTACGGGCGCGCCCCCGGCGCGCTCGGCTGCGACTCGGTATCGCTCCACGGGCCGCAGCGCGGCGCGGGCGACGCCATACCCGACCAGGGACGCCGCCACAAGGGTGGCCAGGTCGGCGATGACTAGCTGGGCGAGCAGCTCGCGCAGCGCTTCGTCGTGCTTGCGGCGGCTGATGGCCGAGGCGACTACCACCTGGCCCGCAGCTGTCTTCACCGGGGAGGTGATGACCCGGTAGGGGCGGTCCGAGGCGGGCAGCATGCTGCCGACGTCGCGACGGGTGGTGGCGCCGGTCGCGGCTTGGGCGACTGTGTCGGCGTCGACCAGGCGGGTGGTGGCGTCGCCGCCGATGATGCGTCCGCGGCGGTCGTAGACCTGGTAGCTCTGGCCGGGGGTGTCGGCCGGTGGGGTGTGGCGGGTGGACAGGTCCCGCGTGACAACCGCGCGGTAGGCGTCGAGGTCCTGGTTGAGCTGGCGGTTCAGGGCGAACTCGACCCGCCAGAACACGAACGCGCCTGCTGCGAGCAGAACCACCGTCATCGTTGCCGCGACGGCCGCGACCAGCCTGGTGACGATGGGCCGGTCACCGAACAGGCGACGCCACAGACTCATCGCGAGTCGTGCTCGAGGCGGTAGCCGACGCCGCGCAGGGTATGGATGGTGACCGAGGCGGAGCCTGCGAGTACGCGTCGCAGCCGGGAGATGTGAACGTCGAGGGTGTTGCTGGAGATGTCGCTCTCGAAGTCCCACACGTCGTCGTAGAGCCGTTGCCTGGTGACCACGCGTCCGCGGCTGCCCATCAGGGAGCGGAGCATGTCGAACTCGCGCCGGGACATCGGGACTTCGGTCGCGGCGACCCAGAGGCGTCGGTCACCCTCGTCCAGGACGACGTCACCGACGACGAGGTGGTCGTCCTCGGGCTCGCGGCGACGTCGGATGGCGCGAAGGCGCGCGTGCAGCTCCTCGAGCGCGAACGGCTTGACCAGGTAGTCATCAGCGCCTGCCTCGAGCCCGGAGACCCGCTCGGCGACCGCGCCGCGCGCAGTGAGCATCAGGATCGGGACGTCGTTGCCTTCACGCCGCAGCTGCTTGCAGACCTCGGTGCCGCTCATCCCGGGCAGCATCAGGTCCAGGACGACCGCGTCGACGTCGGCCTGCCGGGCGGCGAACAGACCGCTGGTGCCGTCGTGGGCACCGGTGGCGCGGACGTCGTTCTCCGCGAGGTAGCCGGTGATGAGCTCGACCATGCGTGGCTCATCGTCGACCACGACTACATGCATGGCGTCAGCGTAGGCGGGAGCGCGGTCACCGAGCGGCGAGCTGCTGGTCGTCGTGTGAGGCGTCGGGTCACGGCGCTGAGACTAGGCGGGGCCACGTGACGAGAACCTGAACGTGCGAGCCTTCTCACCCTGGCGGGTGCTGTGCGCGTCGCCGCAGCGTCACCACGAGCAGGGCTGCGGAGAGGATCTGGGTCAGCGCCACCAGCGTGATGAGCAAGGTGCGGTGCTCGGTGTAGAGGCCACCCGCGAGAGTTCCGCCGACCAGGGCGGCGACGCCTTGGAACGCGGCGAAGACGCCGTAGGCAGTCGCCAGGCGAGGCTGGGGAACCAGGTCGGCCACGAGTGCCTTGACGGTGGAGTCCTGCACACCGGTCACGGCTCCCCACAGCAGGACGCCGGCGAACACCACGGTGAGCGTGTTGGCCAGGGCGAGCGCGGGGACGGCGACGATGACTGCAGGCAGCGTGTAGAGGACGGCTGCTCCCCAGCGGTCGTAGGCAAACCCGGTCACCAGCGCCGCGACGGCCTCGGTGGCCATGGCGGCCGCGTAGATAAGTGGCACGACCGCGGTGGAGACCAGGCCGGCATCGACGAGATGGAAGGAGATGACCCCGAACGTCATCAGCCCCAGGGTGCCCAGCGCGCACGCGGTGGCGAACGCATAAAACGGCACTGGGAGCGCCCGGGACTCGATCACCGTGCTGGCCCGGGCTGGAGCCAAGACGGTAGGCCGCGTCTCGAGTTCCGTGGAGTCGGTGTGGCGTTTGAGGGTGGACAGCAGCAGCAGACACGCGGCCCCCGGTGCTGCGAGCACGGCGAAGGCGGGCCAGTCGACGCCGGTGATGGCGATGACGGCGGCTACGAGGAGGGGGCCGGCGAACGCACCGACCTGGTCGAGCGCCTTGTGCACCGCGAACCCGCGACCGCGGCCGACTGCGACCGCGACGCGCGCGAGCAGTGCGGACTTCGACGGGCTCCGGATGGCCTTGCCTGCTCGTTCGAGCAGGATGAGGGTCGCGGCGAGCGCGAGCCCGAGGCTGCCGACGAACGGTGTCACGGCGAGCAGTGGCACGCAGACGGCTGTCATCGCGTAGCCGAGAATGGTCAGCGACCAGTAGCGGCCGGTGCGGTCGGCGAGCGGCCCTGAGAACAGTCGCAGGACCAGTGCGAGTGCTTCGCCGGCCCCGGTGATCAGCCCGACGGTGAGGGCGGAGGCACCCAGGGACCCGAGGAACGGCCCGGCGATCGAGCGCATCCCCTCGTAGACCATGTCGCCGGCGAGGCTGACCATCCCGAACCCGACCACGGTCCGCCACGGCGTCCAAGACGCCTCCGCTTGGGGCGGGCGAGGAGGGGAGGGTCCGCTCATCAGTCCTTCTCAGCCTCCCGGCTCTGGGGAACGGCCGTGCTGCGGCCAAGCGTAGTGAGGCGCCGGGAGATGGCGCGCAGCCACCGTGTAGCTGCGCACCCACACCACGCTCAGGAGCCCTGGACCGGGATGGTCGAGGGGCCCGGAGGGCCGACGCCAGTGGTGGATTGCACGGTAAAGGTGACTTCCTTGGTGCCGGTCGGGATGGGCTTGGGCAGCCGTAGCGTGCCGGTGGCCTCCTCCTTGAGCTTGAACGGCATCGAGCCGAGGTTCACCCTGCCCGCGGTCGCGACCACGGTCCCGGCGCAGCCCTGCGCGCCGGTCCCACAGGTGACCGACACGCCAGCACGACCGGACGCGTCCGATGTCAGGTTGGGGCTAGTGACGGCGAGCAGCGAGGGGAAGTAGACCCCCGTGGCGGTGTTCTCGGTCTTGGGGTCGAAGCATCCGTCGAACTCGAAGAGCGGGTTGGTGACGTTCTTGCCGTGCTTGTCGGTGATGGTGAGGAACCCGGTCAGTTTCGAGGGGCCGCCGGCGGTGTAGCAGTCGTTGCTGTGCACGTTGAGCTCGAACTTGCCGTAGCCCTCGGGTGGCATCGGGACCTGCGGGTCGGTCCAGCTCATCAGGCAGTTCCAGTCCCCGCCGGGGCCGACATCGGCCACGTCGGGTCCGTGCTTGTCGCACATCGCCTTGGCGTGCAGGGAGGCTGCGGTGACGGTGCGGCCCAGGAGGTGGGCCTGGTTGACGTAGGTGTTGGCGAACACGACCGGGAGCGACTTCTCAAGGCGAGCACGCGTGACGCTGCTGGCGTTCCCGCTGCCGGTGGTGACGGCCGAGGCCACCCCGACCAGGGCCACCAAAGCGACCAGGGCGGTCAGGACGATGAGGATGGTGCGACGCATGGCTTTCAGCCTCCAGTGATGTCGCGTCGGCGGACGATGGCGAACGCGGCGCTGAGCGAGATGAGGCTCCAGACGCCGCTGACCAGCAGTCCCTCGACGAGGGGTCCGGTGAAGCGGGGTTGGGTGAGCAGGCCGTGCCAGGACTCGAACGGGGTGGTCAGCAGGCCCGAGCGGATGGCCTCGATGCTGCCGAGCCCACCGACCAGCACCATCACCATGCCCAGCACCACCGGTGCGGCGATGCCGACCGCAGGGTTGCGGAACCACACCGACAGGACGATGGCCAGGCAGGTGAACCCGAGCGTCGGAGGCAGGGCGCTGACGTAACTCGCGGTGACCAGCTTCAATGCTGTGCTCGAGGAGATGATCTGGCCCGAGAGACCGATCAGCGGCTGGTGGCCGACGATGAGCAGGCTCGAGACGATGGTCGAGGCGGCGAGCACCCCCAGCACCAGCACCGCGAAGCCGCACGCGGTGAGCGTCTTGGCCCAGAAGATTCGGGCCCGGCTCGTCGAACGGGTCAGCACCGTCTTCCAGGTGCCGTGCTGGTCCTCGCTGGCGAAGATGTCGCCGGCGACGATGGCGGTCAGCAGCGGCAGCACCCACTGGGTGGCGAACCCCAGCACGAGCAACGCCAGCGCGTAGCCGTTGTCGGTAGCGAACCGGCCGAACAGGGTGTCCTTCGGGGGCCGGGACTGGCCGTGGATGATGACCACGATCGGGATCGGGGCGAGCAGAGCAGCCAGCAGGACCGCCCAGCCGCGGTACTGCGTGCGCAGCTTGCGCACCTCGAAGCGGAACGCGGCACCGAGACCACCACGGCGTGACGGGAGCGAGACGATTTCGCGCTCGGCGACCGGTGGGGACTGGACGGCGGTCATCGGACTGCCTCCTCGAGGGGCTCGGAGCGGTGGGCGGCGGAGGGTCGGGACTCGTCGGTGAGCATGAAGAACAGCGCCTCCAGCGGCGTCTGGGTGGCGGTGAAGCCGAGCAGGTCGACGTCGGCACGCACCAGCGAGGCGACGTACGAAGAGACCTCCGGACGAGGTCCGGTCACCACCAGCGCAGCCTCGGGGTCACAGGTCACCTCGACGTGCGGGTGGTGTCGGGAGAGTGCGAGGGCGCGTTCGTCGCTGGTCGTGGACAGCAGATAGCCAGGGTCAGGAGCCATCGTGCGAAGCTGCGCGATGGTGCCGTGGAAGGCGACAGCGCCACGGTTGAGGATGGTCACGTTGTCGCAGATCTCCTCGACCTCGCCCATGTCGTGGGAGCTGAGCAGCACCGTCAGGCCGCTGCCGGCGAGCCGCTTGACCAGGGCACGCATGTCGCGGATGCCGGCAGGATCCAGCCCGTTCGCGGGCTCGTCGAGCACCAGCAGCCTGGGCTCCCGCAGCAGGCTGGCTGCGACCCCGAGGCGTTGGCGCATGCCGTAGGAGTAGCCGCCGACCTTGCGCTCGGCGCGGTCGGTCAGGTCGACGATCTCGAGGACCTCCTCGAGGAGCCCGGGCCGGACGCCCCCGTCGAGCAGGGCGAGGCCTTCGAGGTTCGCCCGGCCGGTCAGGTAGGGGTAGAACCTGGGGCTCTCGATGAACCCGGCGACCCCGTCCAGCACGCCGACCCCGGCCTGGTCCCAGGTCTTGTCGAAGACCCGGATGGTGCCGGCATCAGGGCGGATGAGGCCGAAGAGCATCCGCAGGAAGGTGGTCTTGCCAGCGCCATTGGGGCCAAGGACGCCATAGACCTCGCCGGCCGCGACCTGGATGGAGATGTCGTCGACGGCCCGCACGGTCCCGAAGTTCTTGGTCACGCCGGTGGCGTCGACCGCGAGTGCTTGGTTCATGCGCCGAAACGTATGAGGTCAACGTGAAGGCAACATGACACCATCCCCGGCGTCCTGACCGCAGGGCTCAGCGGCCGTTCGGCTTTGCAGGCCTCGATGTGTCAGCGTTTGGGCGTCGAGCTCGTGAGCTCCGCATGGTTGCGCGTGGATGACCACGCTGGTGACCTTGGGCAGCGAACTTGTCAGATTCTCCTCCGCACGATGGGCGACCGCATGGCCTTCGGAGACGCTCAGGCCCGGGTCGACCTCCACGACCGCGTCCGCGAGGAGCCGGTGTCCTGACCAGCGCAGCCGCAGCTCTCCGACCGCCCGGACACCAGCGGTCTCGGCCAGGGCAGTCCTGCCGTCCTCGACTAGGTCTGGGTCGACGGCGTCCATCAGCCGGCCGAAGACGTCCCTGGCGGCCCCCCACATCACCGTCGTGATGGCAATGGTGATGAGCAGACCCACAAGCGGGTCGGCCAGCGGGAAGCCGAGGGCGACGCCGAACGCCCCCGCGACGACGGCGAGCGAGGTGATGCCGTCGGTGCGGGCGTGCACCCCGTCCGCGACCAGGGCCGCGGACCCGATGGCCCGACCGACCCGGATCCGGTAGATGGCCACCAGCTCGTTGCCGGCGAACCCGATCAGCCCGGCGGCTGCGACCCACCAGATGTGCTCGACCGTTACCGGGTCGAGCAGACGGCGTACAGCCTCCCAACCCGCGAACAACGCCGAGGCCGCGATCAGGACCACGATGAACACGCCGGCAAGGTCCTCGGCACGCCCGAAACCGTAGTTGAAGCGGCGGGTCGCCGGCCGTCGTCCGAGCCAGAAGGCAAACCCCAGCGGGACGGCCGTGAAGGCGTCGGCCAAGTTGTGCACCGTGTCGGCCAGCAGAGCCACCGAACCGGACGCCCACGCCACAACGGCCTGGAGCAGCCCGGTCACCAGCAGGACGCACAGGCTGACCACCAGCACTCGAATGCCGCGTGCGCTCGACGCCAGCTCGGAGTCGATCGAGTCGGCGGTGTCGTGGCTATGCGGGCGGAACACCGAGACCAGCGCACCCAACCACCCGGAATGGTGCTCGTACCCGTCGTGGTCTTGCCCGTCGCGCTGCTTGCCGTGGGTTTCGGTGTCGGAGGTGGCGGGATCGGAGGAACTCACATCGCTAACAGTAGACACATGAACACATGTTCATCTAGTCCGGGCGTGCGATAACCTCGTCACATGGGGCACGGAGAGGGTCACGCGCAGGCTTCAGCCGAGCTTGACGCGCACACCGCGAAGACAGTCGCGACGACCATGCAGGCACTCTCTACTCCTAGCCGGTTGCTCATCCTCGGCCGGCTCCGGCAAGGTCCTGCCACAGTCGGCGAGCTGTCCGAGGCCGTCGGGATGGAGCAGTCGGCGGTCTCTCACCAGTTACGGCTCCTGCGCAACCTCGGGCTCGTCGAGGGAAAGCGCCAGGGCCGCAGCATCAACTACGCGCTGTACGACAACCACGTCGCCGAGTTGCTGGACCAAGCGATCTTTCACACCGAACACCTCCGGCTCGGGTCCACGGACAGGGTGACGCGAGCCGAAGGGTGACCGGATCTTGGCATGTGCCCAGCGGATCGCGGCACGTGCGGATGTACCGCCTGGCACATCTCCGGAGAGTGGGGTTGTGTGACGAGCGACTCACCTTTCGGTGTGGGTCCTGCGCAACGGCGCCCGGTAGCGTCCTCGGTGAAAGGGAGTAGTCCCCAACAGTCGCGTCGACATGCTGGCCCTCGGGCCCGGCGCGGCAGGCCACTTCGGTGGCGGACGAGACTTTCGACCAGTTGCTGACCCTTCAATGGACGGGCCTGGTCGAAGGGTCCTCCAGGTTCTGGTGACATGCCCTCCGGCCAAGCCCGGAGAGGACCCGTTTCCCCATGTACGCCTTCCTGCTGAGCACCGCCGTGATCTTCGTCGCCGAACTTGGCGACAAGAGCCAGTTGATGGCGATGACGTTCGCCGCCCGGTACCGGGTGCGTGACGTGCTCATCGGCATCACGGCCGCGACAGCAATCGTCCACCTGGCCTCGGTCGCCATCGGCTACCTAGTGGGGGATGCCTTCGGTGCGCACCAACACTGGATCTCAATCGTCGCTGGCCTGGCGTTCCTCGGCTTCGCGGCCTGGACACTGCGCGGAGACGAACTCACCGAGGACGAGGCAGCCAAGGCCCGCACCACCCAAGGCGCGGCGATCCTCGCCGTCGGCGTCGCGTTCTTCTTCGCCGAGCTCGGAGACAAGACGATGCTGGCAACCATCACCCTGGCCACGCAGGAGGGCTGGCTCGGCACCTGGATCGGCAGCACCCTTGGCATGGTCGCCGCCGACGCCCTCGCCATCGTTGTTGGTGCCATGCTCGGCAAGAAACTCCCCGAGGCCGTCATCAAGTGGGGCGCTGCAGCGCTGTTCGCGCTGTTCGGCCTGCTCCTCATCGCCGACGGGGTTCGGCTCCTGGCCTGAACGGGGCGTTCGGCGCGCCCGTCCGGTCATCGGCACGAGCGCGCGGTCAGCGGCATAGGAAGACGTTGAGCGTCTTCGGTCTGGCGTTGGGAACGTCCTCCTGGTGCGCTTGTCGGGGTTGGTGTCCCATCGCATAAGGAGGACGTTCATGAACAACAGTAATGGTGTTTCCAGGGGTGATCGCAACAGGAACGCACGGCTCAAGAAGCTGCGGGCAGCGGTGCCCTTAACGAACGCGATCGTTGGAATCGATCTGGCCGAACGCAAGCAGATGGTGGTCGTGACCGATCATGACTCGAAGGTCTTGGCCCGGCGCACGTTTCGGTGCAAGGCCTGGGATCTCGGTGCCGCTCTGGACTGGGCGGCCGAGCGCAGCGCCCGGGTCGGTTACGCCGGGGTCACGGTCGCGTGTGAAACCACCGGTCACCGGTGGCGGGTGCTTGGCCAGCTGGCCGGTGAGCGGAGCATGTCGTTCGTCTGCGTGCAGCCGGTGCTGACCTCGGGTGCTCGCAAGGACGAGGACCTGACCCCGGACAAGACCGATGAGAAGGACGCGGTGCTGATCGCCCGGCTGACCGCGCAGCTGCGCTGCTATCTGCCCGAGCCGGTCGATGAGACCTGGGGTTGGCTGCGGCATCTCGGGACCCGCCGCGAGCAGCTCCTCAACGAGCACGTCTCCTGCGTCCAGCAGATCCGCGACCTCCTCGAATGTGTATGGCCAGCCGCTGTGGCCACTGCGCAGCAGCCGTTCAAGTCCCACACCTGGCGTGCTGGCATGCACGTGCTCATGACCCGCGACGGAGGCGACTTCGCCCGCACCACCAGGTTGGGGCCGGTCCGGTTCGAGCACGCGGTCCGCAAGGAGCTCGTCCGCCGCGGGAAGAGTCGTCCCTGCCTGCGGATCCTGCCCAACCTCTACGCCGCGATGGCAGATCCCGCCGGGGTGTTCGCACACCGCCTCGGCGCCTTCGAACGCATCGGCTGGCTCATCGACGACTGGGACACCGCCCGAGCAAAGCTCGCTGACACCGAGGCCCGCATGGTCGCGGTCCTCGACGACCTGGACCTCAGCGAGCTGGCCTGCTCGATCAAGGGTCTCTCCTCGGTCGGGGCTGCCGCGATCCTCGCCGAGACCGGCGACCTGCGCCGCTTCGCCAGCTCTCGCGCGGTGGTCAAGCACGCCGGCCTGGCGCCGCGCCAACGCATGTCCGGTGCCTTTGTAGGTCGCTCGCGCCTGAGCGGGGCCGGTCGACCGCACCTACGGACCGCGGCCTGGCGAGCGGTCTGGGGTGCGGTGAAGAGCAACTCTGTCTATGCCGAGCGCTACCGGCACCTGACCACCCGGGAGACCAACAAGCTCAAGCCGACCCAGGCCCAGACTGTCCTGGCCGGCGCGATCCTGCGTCAGCTCCATGCCGTCATCACCACCGGCCAGGCTTGGGATCCCGACATCGCCACTCACGGCGCCCGAGGCAAGCCGTCGGCGCTCATGGAGGTGGCCGCCTGAGCTGACGCGTCGCGCGTCCACAAGCTGGGTCGGGGCGAGCCTTCCGCGGCATTGAGAACCCTAGGTATCTCGTCGCTCATCACAGGCCGCCCCGGCTCGTTGTCGCACCAACCCGATCACACGCTGCCGAGCATCAGCTCCGTTACCGCTATGCAGGGACCGACGACGAGCCAGGGACCCCACCCAACTGTTGACGCACACGCCTCACGCTGATGAGCGTGCGCCTGGCGGCTAGATGTCGGATGGGAACCAGGCTCCAGCGACGCCACAGCGATCGGTCGTCCGCGGACCCCAATCGGAGCGTACGTACAACCTGCTGATCGAGACCATAAAGCGACCGTCGCCGCCCGAGGTGAAGCTGTGGTCATAGCGGTAGACCTCGAGGTAGACGTCATAGCCAGACTCACTGCTATTGACTAGACACAGGCTGAAGTCAGCCGGGCTAGCTGGCTGCGAGGAGCCATCGGACCAGCCTTTTGACTGAGGGAAGTGCTGGCGGTAGTACGCAACGAGGCTGTGTTCGGTGCGCTCCCCAATGTCGATGACGCGTTCGCGTCCGCGCATCGGGTCGTCGTCGTCAGAGGCTTCGGCATGCGCGATCATCTCGGCAAAGGCGGGCGTGGGTGGTGCCGAGGGATAGTCAAAGTCCGCGCCGTAGGAGGACGCGAGCAACAGCACGAAGGCGAAAGCTGCTCCACCCAGGAGACCAAAGACCCCAGAGACCCACGTGCTGGCGCGAGCAGCGGGCCGTGCCCACCCGTTTCGCCAATAACGAAGCGCTACGAGGCCCGCGACCGAGAGCGCCAACCAGAGAACTGGAGTCAAGGGCAGTACTCGAAGTTCAAACTCGAGCTGCGCCTCGTTCTGAGTAGGCCCGTCGAACAACAAGTAGATTAGAAAGGCCAGAACGGAGCCGACCTGCACGGCTGCGAGTAGCGGGAACATCCACCGCCTCGCCTCTCGGCCAGAATCCGTTCGCACCACTGTGAGCCTCTCCGATGATCCTTTCAGGAAGAGGCGTTGCGGTGCGCGTCAACAGGGCGCGGGCTTTGCCTCACACCAAGGAGGTTGACACACGAATCCGCCGCTCGACTGCGAGTGGCGGCGCCAAGGTGTGGGTCTTGTGAAGACATGGGCGGGGCATGGCCAGTCATCACACGCCGCGCGCGAAACGCGGCAGATCCGGTTGGATCTGTTCGGTCGAGCGGCCAGTCAGCGCCCTCGGGGCCGCCCCTCAAATAGGGACGTCAGGCTTCGGGTCACAGGCCAGAAAATCACCGGGAAAATGACGATGGCCCCCAGTGCAGCGAAGCTCAGCATCCACAAGTCGTTGTCTGACCAAAGTGGCCACGCCACTGAGCCGAGCAGACACAGCGCGAAGAGAACGTACCCCGCCCATGCCCACCGGCTCTTCATGGCGGAAGCCTAACCGGGCAACTGGCCGACAGCCCGATCACCGGCACGACCGCGCACTTCGCGGCATGTCAG
This sequence comes from Marmoricola sp., assembly GCA_025964795.1. GTDB lineage: Bacteria > Actinomycetota > Actinomycetes > Propionibacteriales > Nocardioidaceae > Marmoricola. Next base: position 19,203 of record JAOPYC010000021.1, on the reverse strand, counting down.
GACGTAGTCGACCTGGGGCGGGCGTACCGCTGCCAGGCGCGTATGACCACGGTGGCCAGGCGGCGCTCGTCGCCGGGCCGGACCTGTCCACCGATCAGGCGCACCTGGACGTAGCTGTCGCGCAACGTCATACCGAGGAGACCGAGCGATGGGATCCGGAAGGCTCGGTCGGCCCCGGGCACCGCGACCGGGACCGGGGCTCGGACCTTGTCGTCGGTCCGGAGGGTGCGTTGCCGCTCCGTCATCAACTTGTGTCCGTCGCTCGGGTAGACCACGAGCTCGACCATGCCCTCGCCGTACCGGTCGCTCCAGGCGCAGACGCTGCGCTTCGCGCCATCCGGTGACTGGCGGGCGGTCACCCGCACGGCGTCCGGTCGCACGTCGAGACGGGTCGCGTCGTCGATCTGCTTCTCCGTCAGCAGCGAGCACGCGTCGGTGACCACGGAGGCCGGCGGGGCCGGAGAAGCCGGCGAGCACCCGTTCACCATGAACATCGCTGAGGTCACAAGGGCTACCTGGGCCAGGAGGTGGGTGAAGCGCGGAGCCGTGGGCTGGACTCCAGCGCTCGTCACGGCTTCGCCGCGTCGAGCACGATGTCGATCTCCGTGAAGTCTGCTGGGTGGAAGAGGCTGACAAGGACCTGCACCCTGATGTGACCGGCCGCCACGTCCTGTGTCGTAGTCGTGCTGTTCACCTGAAAGGCGTCCGAGGCCGAGTAACCCGCGAGACCGCCATTTGTCCACAGGTCGGTGAGGAAGGACGTGGCTTCGGCGTCTATCTGCTGCTGCTGTGCAGCAACGCTCGGGCTGAAGACCGAGCCGGCCAGGCCTGCTGTCAGCGAGCGCTGGATGTAGTCAGCCGTCCGGACTGAAGAGATGTACGCGTAGTCGGGGGTGAAGGTGGCAAGGGTCCGTCCGCCCTGTGGGGTCGTCGCCCCGTCCGCCGAGGAGACGATGGTGTCGATACCGCCCTGTGTCACCAGCTGCCCGATCTGGGTGTTCGTGAGAGTGCCGGCCTCGTCGGGTGTCGTCGTACCCAGCTGGAGGGGTGTGTTCGGCCCGGCGGGAGAGTTCCAGACACCGAACGTGATGTCGTTCGCGGCGTAGGCTCCGGCCATCAGCGCCGCTACCGAGATCAGCGTCCCCTCGGCGACGTCGAGGGGGTGGTTGTCGTCAGCCACGAACCGGCTTGAGTATAGGACGATTCGTCGTGTCTGATCACCGGGCACCACCCTCCGCATCAGGTGGAGACCGAGGTCCATCAGTGGCGAGATGTCGTCACCGGCCTGCATGGCGTGGACGAGGACCCCTGGCGGGTCGAGGATGGCCATGCCCACGCTACGATCCGCCAGCGCGGCGAGGCTGTCGACGATGGTGTCGTAACCAGTGCCGGCCCGGTTTCCCAACGAGGGTACGACGAACAGGCTTGCCGGGGTGCTGCTCGGCACAGCGTCCACGGCGGCCGCCAGCGTCGCTGGCTGCTCGTCCGGGGTGCTCACCACCACCGACTCCCCGCCACCGTTCTGGTAGAAGGCCGCTACTGCCGCCAGGAGGGTGGGGCTTGGGTCCGAGATCTCGTACATGAATTCCTCCATGCTCGAGATCAGCACGGATTTGGTCGAGGTCGATGTCTGGCCGACGAACAGGGTTACGGCGGTCGATGCGCCTACCACCTGCGGTTGCGAAGTCACCGCGCTCGACGTCGCGGTGCCGAGGGGCGCGAGCAGGGTCACGCACGCGGCCGCTACGAGACCCGAAACGAGGACGCGCATCCATCGGCGCATGGCACATCCTCGAGTGTTGGTGACTTCCCCACCACTGTAGGGGAATCACCCCGCTTTGATGGGAAAACACCACTTGTGCGGCGGCGTCAGGCGGTCACGAAGTCCGCCAGCTCCATCGACAGGCAGCCACAACGGCTGATCGAAATGTTCTCGAAGATCACGTGCATAACAAGCAGATCCGGGCGTTTGCGAATGACGTCCTTGGCCACTCACTCGGGGCGGTGCTCGTTGGTCTGACGTCGACGAGACTGGACGCGAGCCCGTACCTGGTACGCGCCTCGACGACGAACGTGCAGACGAGCTTCACTCCACGAGAACAGCAGCCCTGCCCTCTTCCCCAGAACGTCCTACAAGTGACAGACGTTGACTGTCGACGGCGCCAAGAATCTCGTCGGGAGACCTCCACCATCACTCCCAACTCACTGCCAAGAACGTCGGCACGCATGCTACGAACGTAGGTGAGTCGGGCCGTCTTCGAGCGGCCCGATGAGTCATTTATCGGGCTGATGTTGGACGTCGTTGGCGGTGAGATTCGTGCACGGTGGGATGAAGTTCTACCGCGGATCTCCCGGAGCTGCCCGTACCTACGCGAGCAAGACCGCTCCCCGGCCGATGACTACTACCTGGCCGAAGGCAGCGGCGTCGCCACCCGCTACGTCGCCTCACCGCTGACCGGCCTGGCCCCTGCAGACAGCCTGACCGGTGAGGCGTACGAGCGATGGGTGGCCGGCTATGACCCCGTGAGCGGTGTCGCGAAGGGTCGGCTACGGACCGACGCGAAGGCGCTGCGGTTCGTCGAGGTCGTCGTGAACGGACCCAAGACATGGTCGCTCGCAGCTGCGCTGCATCCCGAGATCGCCGACGCGCTGGACAACGCGCAGACCCGGGCGGCGGAGCAGATCATCGGCTGGGTCGCCGAGCACGCCACCAGCCGGGTCGGACCCAAGGGCCGACAGGTCCAGGTGCCGGTGACCGAGGTGGAAGCAGCCGTGGTGCGGCACTACACCTCCCGGGCCGGTGACCCGCACCGCCACCTACACCTCCAGATCAACGCCCGCGTCCTTGCCGAGCAGACCTGGCGGGGACTGCATTCGGTCGGGATGCGGGACAGCCTCGCCGCGATCAACGGCATCGGCCACGCCGCCGTCGCCACGGACCCCGAGTTCCGCGGCGTGCTCACCGCGCACGGGTTCACCCTTGACCCGGTCACTGGTGAACTGGCCGAGTTGGCGCGCTACGTCGGCAAGTTCAGTGCCCGGACCGCACAGATCGGCCGCAACCTGGACCGCTACGAAGCCGAGTGGCGCACCGCCAACCCCGGCGCCGAACCCGGGCCGGCGTTGCGACAAGCGTGGGACCGACGGGCTTGGGCACAGGCACGGCCGGACAAGGTCATCCCTATCGATGGCGCCGCCCTGGTCGGCAGGTGGAACGAGGAGCTGCACGCCCTCGGGTACCGCGACCCGCAGCAGGTCGGGCTACCAATCTTGGCCGGCACCTCCAGCGTCGGACGCATCGACCGCGATCAGGTGGCCGAGGTTGTCCTGTCTCGCCTGGGGGCATGGCGGTCAGCGTGGAACGCCGCCGACATCCGCGGCGAGGTGGAGCAGTGGATCGCCGGCACCGGCCTGGTGGCCGACGCCGCGGTCCGCACCGACTTGGCCGAGGACCTCACCTCCCGAACCCTGTCCGCCTGCGCACCGCTCCTCCCCCGCACCGACGTGCCCGAGCACATCCGCTCCCTCACCTCACGTGAGGTGCTGGCCGTCGAGGCCGACCTCGTCACCCGACTCATCGGCCGCGCCGAGCAGCCCGCCCACGTGGCCGCGTTCGCCGACCCCGATGCCGACCCTCAACCTGACGCAGGAGCCCACGCTGGTGCCGAGGAGTTGGATGTCGCTCAGCTAGCGGCCGTCGCCTCGCTCGCCGGCAGCGCCCAGCTGCTGGTCGTTGAGGGCGCTGCAGGAGCGGGCAAGACGAAGACCCTCTCCGCAACCCAAGAACTCCTCGCTGAGCGCGGTCACCGGATGGTCGTGGTCACCCCAACGCTGTAGGCAGCCAAGGTCGCCGGCCGGGAGACCGGCACCAACGCGTTCTCCGCCGCGTGGCTGGCCCACCAGCACGGGTGGCGCTGGGACGCGGACGGTCGCTGGACCCGCGAGGCCGCGACCCCCGTCGCGGACGCCGTGCTGCGACCAGGTGACCTGCTGCTCATCGACGAGGCCGGGATGCTCGACCAGGACACCGCCCGCGCCATCCTCGACCTCGCCGCCCGCTGGGCCCGACCCGAGACCGTCGTCCCTCTCGATGTCGTCCACCGGTTCACCGAGCCGCAGTACGCCGAACTGTCCCTGGCGATGCGTCCGGGGGTACGGGCCGGGGAGGTGTTCGACTCGCTGGTTGAGGCGTACCAGGTACGCCACAACCCACCGAGGCCGAGCGCACCCAGGCACTGGCCGACCTCGCTGCTCACAGCAGGCTGAGCGGCGAGACCGGTGTGCTGGTCATGGCAGTCACCCGCGAACAGGTGGCGGCACTCAACGGTGCGATCCGGGACCGGCTCGTCGCCGCCGGCGCAGTTGATGACCGCCTCGGGTTCGTCACCGGGGCGGGTGAGCGTCTCGGCGTCGGGGACCGGGTGATAACCCGACGCAACGACCGCGGCCTCGCGGTCGCCAACCGCGACACCTGGACCCTTACCGGTATCAACCACGACGGCACCCTGACCATCTACAACCGGGACGCCCAGGGCGGGTCCCGGTCGCTACCCGCGGCCTACGGCCGCGAGCACGTGGAGCTGGGCTACGCCACCACGGTCCACGGTGCCCAGGGCGAGACCACCGACACCGGCCACCTCCTGCTGGGCGAGCACACCTCCGCCGCCGCGGCCTACGTCGCGATGACTCGCGGGCGCGAGAACAATGTGGCCCACCTGGTCGCCGAGGACCTCGACGACGCCCGCCAGCTTTGGTTGAGACGTTCGGCCGCGACAGTGCCGACCTGGGACCGAGCCACGCCGCACAACGCGCCGCCGAGGACCTCGAGAGGTATGCACCCCGCCGTCCCCTGCAGGTCGCGCTGGGCGACCTGCGCGCCGCTTGGAGCAAGCAACAAGACCTGCGCAGTGCCATGGCAGGGGCCGACAGGCAGCGCCGCTTCATGGCCGGCTATGGCGACCCTGACTACGACGCCCGATCCCAGGCCGTCGTCGAGGAGATCCGTGAGGACCTCGCTGCCGCCACTGGCCAGGTGCATGCACTCCTTCACGAACCCGCCCTCCGATCCCTGCCCGCGGGCCGGATAGCGCAAGAACGCGCCGACTGGCTCCAGCGCCGCGAAGCCGAACACCAACTCGCCCAGGTCGGCCAGGGGGCGGTCAACCGTTTGCGGCGGACCCCAAGCCAGCCGACCACACCAAGGAGAAAGACATGACCGCCACCCCACACCGGCCCACGACCCCCGAGACGCCGCACGCCAACGACGAGCTGCTCATCCTTCCCGAGGTCGCCGACCTCGTCCGCGTACCGGTCGCCACCCTGCGCTACTGGCGCCACCTCGGCTCCGGGCCACAGAGCTTCCGCATCGGCCGCACCGTGCGCTACTGGCGCAGCGACGTCTTCCAGTGGCTCAAGAAGCAGTCCAGCCATCCGCAAAGCACTCGATGAGGCTGGCGACTGTCGGCGACGAGGCGGACGATGAAACATGGCCAGCATCAGCAAACGCACGATTCGGTGGACGACCCAAGACGGCAAACCGCGAACCGCCGAGAAGTACGAGGCGATCTACCGCGACCGGGCCGGCAAGCGTCATCGGCGTTCGTTCACGTTGAAGAAGGACGCCCAGCGGTGGCTGGACGAACAGCCGCCGGCATCGTAACCGGCCAGTGGGCCGATCCGCGGGCCGGAAGGGAGACCGTCATTGTCTACGGCGAACGGTGGCTGGCCCGGCAGATGATCGCGCCCAGCACCGCGGGGCGTACAGAACCGTGCTCAACAACCACATCTATACCGTGCTCGGCCCCCTGCGGTTGGACGCCATCACCCGCGCCGACGTCCAGGCTCTCGTCAAGGACTGGGCGTCTGGGGCAGCACCGCGCACGGTCGAGGGCAGGTACTCCGTCCTGGCGATCCTCCTGCGAGCGGCGGTCAAGGCCGGGTCATCCCGGCATCGCCGTGCGTCGACATCAAGCTGCCCAAGATCGAGCCGAAGTCCGCGCTGGTCCCGATCTCGACCGAAACGGTGCTCGCCCTCCGCGAGGCCATCTCGCCCGGCTATCGCGCCTTCGTGACGGTCGGCGCCGGGACCGGGATGCGGAGAAGCGAGCTCCTCGGCCTGACCCTGGACCGAGTCGCCTTCGATTTCGCCAGGATTCGCGTCGACCGGCAGCTCTCTCGAATGAGCCGGTCAGATGCGGTGTCGTTCGGGCCACCGAAGACGGAGTCGTCCACCCGGGTGATCCCGGTCGCCGCTGTCATTCTCGACGCGATCCGTCACCACGAGGCGACCTACGGCCACCACCAGACCGGCCTGCTCTTCACCACCGAGAGCGGTTCCCCGCTCACACCGAGCACGCTCCACGCTGCGTGGCAAAGCGCAGCCCAGATGATCGGAGTGCAGGCCACCCCGCACGACCTGCGTCACTACTTCGCCTCGGTCCAGATCCGCGGCGGGCAGTCCATCAAGGTGCTCCAGGCGCTGCTGGGCAACAAGTCCGCAGTGGAGACCTGGGACACCTACGGACATCTCATGGGCGACGAGGACGACCGCAGCCGGTCGGTCATCGAGGACGTTCTTGAAAATCTTGGCCACAGTATGGCCACAGTAAACCCGGGCTGACTGCAAAACCGCAGGTCAGAGGCTTAGTGCGGACGGGCTGGCTCATAGGCCGGGTTCTGTTCGCCGTACCGCCTCGCGACGGCACGGTTGGCGACCATCCATCTCCGGGTGCCGTTGCCGACACCCTCCAGCGACCTACCCGTGAGCTCGGGCGGACCGCCCTCGGACACTCACTGTTCGGTCTTGCTCCAGGTGGGGTTTGCCTAGCCGTGACGGTCTCCCGCCGCGCTGGTGGTCTCTTGCACCACCGTTTCACCCTTACCGCTGCTCCGAGGAGCGACGGCGGTCTGTTTTCTGTGGCACTGATCCCGCGGGTCACCCCGGGTGGGCGTTACCCACCACCTTGTCCTGTGGAGCCCGGACCTTCCTCGACACCCCACGGTCGCCCCTGCGGTGACGCGGTCGCCCGGCCAGCCCATCCGCCTGCCAAGGATAGGGGTGAGCGAGCCCACTCGCCATCCGGAACGACCGGTGGACCCCATCCGTTTGCGGGGTGTGGACTTCTTCTCGAGCCCTGACCTGTGGATCGCCTTCCTGACCCTGTTCGCTCTCGAGCTCGTGCTCGGCATCGACAACGTCGTGTTCATCTCGATCCTGACCAACCGGCTGCCCGAGGCTCAGCGCCCGCGCGCCCGGATCGTCGGGCTGGGGCTGGCGCTCGTGATGCGGATCCTGCTGCTGTTCGTCGCCTCGTGGATCATCGGGCTGACGGCAGCGTGGTTCTCGATCGGTACGGCGGACGCGCTCGAGCTGTCCGGGCGTGACCTGATCCTGATCGTCGGCGGGCTGTTCCTGATCTACAAGGCGGTGACCGAGATCCACGCCAAGCTCGAGGGCGAGGACGAGCACACCGGGTCGAGCGGTCCGCGCACCACGTTCCCGCGCGTGATCGTGCAGATCATCCTGATCGACGCGGTGTTCTCGCTGGACTCGGTGATCACGGCGGTCGGCATGGTCGACGAGCTCTACATCATGATCGCGGCGGTGATGCTGTCCATCGGCCTGATGATGATCCTCGCGACCCGGATCAGCGACTTCGTCAACGCCCACCCGACGGTGAAGATGCTGGCGCTGTGCTTCCTCGTCCTGATCGGTACGACGTTGGTGGCCGACGGTTTCGACGTACACGTGGACAAGCCGCTCATCTACGGCCCGATCGCCTTCGCCATCGCCGTCGAGGTGCTCAACCTGACCTACCGGAAGCGGCAGCTCGCGCGCGCCGGACGCGCGGCGCAGCCGGTGGCCCTGCACGCGAAGTACGCCGAGGCGATCGACCACGGGCCGACCCGTTCCGGCTCCGACGCCTGAGCGCGTCACCGATGACTCCGCCTCGTTGACGGGGTCTACTCGTCGATGCGCACTTCGCGCTCGAGGTGTCGAGGAGACGACGATGAAGACGACCGTGGTGCGCTACCAGGCCAAGCCCGACCGGGCCGAGGAGAACCAGCAGCTCGTCGAGGCGGTGTTCGCGGAGCTGGACGAGCGCGAGCCAGACGGCTTCACCTACCGGGCGTTCCGGCTCGACGACGGGGTGAGCTTCATCCACATCGTCGTCGAGCACGACGACGTCGACGACCCGGACTCCTTGCAGGACGTGCCGGCGTTCCAGGCGTTCGTGAAGGGGATCGGGGACCGGTGCGACGTCCAGCCCGTCGCCGTGGGCGCGACCATCCTGGGTCGCTATCGCTGACCTTCCCCACGTGCCAGTTCGACGCGACCTTGAGGAACGCCTCGAGCTCGGCGCGCTCGGGCGGCAGGTCTCAGAGCGAGAACCGCACCTTCCGCGTCACCGGGTCGGCGTCGGTGAGTGTCACGGTGACGTCCTGGCCGACGGGCAGCGGTGACGACGAGGTGACCGTGGCCTCCACGGCCGGCTCGCGCACCATCACCGTCCCCTTGCGCTCGTCGTCCTGCTCGACCTCGGTGACCACCCCGGCGAACGTCTCGCCGATCCGCGACTGCAGCGTCCACGCCTCGACGAGGTTGAGCACGGCGTTCTCGTAGGCGTGCGACTTCCGCCCCGACTCGCGCATGGTGTCGGGCAGGTCGTCCAGGCGGTCGAGGACCCACTGCGGCACCGGCTCCCCCGCACTCAGCGCCGTGCAGATCTCCAGGCCGTAGCGGTCGACCAGGCGGCGCAGCGGCGCCGTGACGTGGGCGTAGGTCGAGGCCAGTGCCGCGTGCTCCGGCTGCTCGGGAACGTGCCCGTCGAACGCGGCGTAGCCCGCTCCCCGCAGTAGGGCCGTGCACGCCACCACCATGGCCGCCTCGGCCGGGTGGGACGGGTCGAGCGAGCGGATGAAGTCCGGGTGGCTCTGGCCGCTCGGCCAGTCGATGCCCAGCGCCCGGGCGGTGCGGCGCAGCTTGGTGACGGCGTACTCCGGCGCCGGAGGGAGGGTCCGCAGGATCCCGACCTGGCCCTTGACCATGATCGACGCGGCGGCGAAGCCGGTCAGCAGCGAGATCTGGGCGTTCCAGTCCTCGACGGGCAGCATGTCGCGGAACTCCAGCAGCCAGCGACCGTCGGGCCGCACGTCGATCTCCTGGGCCGGCATCGGCAGGGAGACACCGCCGCGCTCGGCCTCCTTGGCGATCCGCAGCTCACCCACGGTCCGCAGCAGGGCGAGCGTCGACCCCGCCGGCGCCTGCCCCATGGCTCGCTGGACGCTCTCGTAGTCCAGCCGCTGCCGGGACCGAACCCGTGCCCGTTGGACCGTCGCGTCACGGGTCTCCCCCGTCGCGTCCAGCCGGATGGTCCACACGAACGCCGGCCGCTCCTGGTCGGGGAGCAGGGAGGCCGCGCCCTCACTGAGCACCTTCGGGTGCAGCGGGATCTTGCTGTCCGCGCCGTAGAGCGACTCACCGCGCCGGTGGGCCTCCTCGTCGACCGGGTCGCCGGGAGCGAGGAAGGCCATCAGGTCGGCGATCGCGTAGTGCACGACGTACCCGTCGCCGTCGGCCGCGAGGTGCATCGCCTGGTCGAGGTCCATCGCCCCGACGGGATCGATCGTCACGAGCTCGAGGTGCGTCAGGTCCGTGGCCGGCAGGCGCGGTGAACGTGCGGCCTGCTCGGCAGCGCGCTCGACGTCCGCCGGGAAGTCCGGTGAGAGCCCCTGCTCCTGCTGGATCGCGGCGACGCCCGCCGAGAGCTCGTCGGTGCTCGCACCCTTGACCTGCAGAACTCGCGTGGCCACAACATCTCCTCGTCGCCATGGAGTCGCGGCCCGGGGCCGCATGGCCTCGCCACCTTATGCAGGCACCCCAGCCCCTAGGCTGGCGCGGTGCTGATCCTGCTGCCCCCGTCCGAGGGGAAGTCCACGCCGAGGCGCGGCAAGCCCCTGGACCTCGAGGACCTCGGCTTCCCGGCCCTCACGGTGGCCCGCCGGCAGGCCCTGGACGCGCTGGTGGAGCTGTGCGGCACCGACCCCGACCTGGCGGCCCGGACCCTGGGCCTCGGCACCACCCAGATCGACGAGGTACGACGCAACCACCAGCTGCCGGCCAGCCCCGCTGCGCGGGCCGACACCATCTACACCGGCGTGCTCTACGACGCCCTGGACCTCGCCACCCTCGACCCGGCGTCCCGCCGGCGGGCCTCCCGGAGCCTCGCGATCACCTCGTCGCTGTTCGGCCTGCTCCGCCCGGGCGACCGGATCCCGTCCTACCGGCTCGCAGGCGGGGTCAACCTGCCCGGGATCGGCGTCGTCGCGTCCCACTGGCGTGAGGTGCTCGACCCGGTGGTCCGCGAGGCGGCCGGACGGGGGCTGGTGGTCGACCTCCGCTCCTCGACGTACGCCGCGTTCTGGCGCCCGCAGCCCGATCTCGCCCGGAAGGTCGCGACGGTGCGCGTGCTCCAGCAGGTGGGCTCGGAACGCAAGGTGGTCAGCCACTTCAACAAGGCCACCAAGGGGAAGCTGGTCCGCGCCCTGCTAGAGGGTGGCGCGAACCCGGCCAGCCCCGCCCGCCTCGCCGACGCCATCGGCGACCTCGGTTGGAAGGTCGAGCTCCACGACCCCGGCGCGAACAGCCAGCAGCTCGACGTGGTCGTCGACGAGGTCTAGAGCCGGCGGTCCACGGGCATGCGGACTAGCTGAAGACCCCGGTCGGCCGACCGTTGTAGAGCCGCAGGCTGGCCATCGGGATGTCAGACTCCGGGCCGCCCTTGAAGTAGGAGATCACCGTGACCGACGCGGGGGCGAGCTCCATCCGGTAGACCGCCTCCAGCGGCGCTCCCAGCGCGTCGGCGACCAGCGTCTTGATCGGGGTCACGTGGCTGACGCAGACCACCGTCTTCCCGGCGTACGACGCGACCAGCCGGTCGCGTCCCTCCAGGACCCGCTTCTCCACCACCCGGAAGCTCTCGCCTCCGTGCGGCGCCGAGTCCAGGTCGCCGAGCCACGCCGACATCTCCTCGGGCCACTTCGCGTGCACCTCGGTGAAGCTCAGCCCGTCCCAGGTGCCGAACTCCATCTCCGCGAGGCCGGGCTCCTCCTCGATCGCCAGGTCGAAGAACTCGCCCAGGATCTCCGCGGTCTCGCGGGTCCGCCGGACCGGCGAGGACACCAACGCGTCGAAGGTCCCGGCCAACGGGGCCAGCCACTCCCCGGTCAGTCGAGCCTGCTCCCGCCCCTCGTCGCTCAGCGGCGGGTTCGCACTCTTCAGGCCACCGGAGAACAGCTTCCCGGTGGTGTGCGAAGTGACCCCGTGCCGCACGAGCACGAGCGTGGTGGGCGAGGCAAGGCGAGAAGCAGAAGGCCCCTGCGACGCCTCGGCGGTGGAGCCGGTGGAGTTTGTGGAGCCGGACGAGTCGAGCGCAGCATTGACCAACCGGTCCGCGTCCACGTTCTCGGCCCGGGGCACCCAGGTGAACACCGTCCCCGACGGGGCCAGCTCCTCGGCCTGTGCGGCCAGCGCCTTCATCGACGGGTGCTTGACCTGCCAGTTGCCGGCCATCTGCTCGACGACCAGCTTGGAGTCCATCCGGACCTCGATCTCGGCGCCCGGGGCGTGCTCGGCGGCCAGCTCCAGGCCGGCGATCAGGCCGCGGTACTCCGCCACGTTGTTGGTCGCCACGCCGATCCGCTCGCCGCGCTCGGCGATCAGCTCACCGGTGTCCGCGTCGCGGACGAGCGCGCCGTACGCCGCAGGGCCGGGGTTGCCCCGCGAGCCGCCGTCCGCCTCGACGACGACCCGTTGGTGCGCGGGACTCAAATCCCGGACTCCCCGGTGCGCACCAGGATCCGGTCGCACTCCTCGCAGCGGACCACCTCGTCAGTGGGCATTTTGGCGATGATGCCGAGGTCGGAGGCGTTCAGGGTCAGCCGGCAGCCCTCGCACTCCCGGCGACGCAGCGCCGCTGCCCCCACGCCGCCCTTCTGCGCGCGCAGCTTCTCGTAGAGCGTGATCAGGTCGTCAGGCATCCCCGAGGCGGTGGTCTTCCGCTCGGCCTGCGCGGCGGCGACGTCGTCGTGCAGCGTCCCGGCACGCTTGTCGAAGGCGGCCCGCAGCTCGGCCTCCTCGGCCTCCATCGCGGCGAGCTCCACGGAACGTTCGTCCAAGGAGGCCTGGGCGGTCTCGAGCTGTTCCATGATCTCGAGCTCGGTGTCCTCGAGGGAGGTGATCCGGCGGTGCAGCGACTCGAGCTCGCCGAGCATCCGCTCGAGCGCCTTCGGGTCCTTGACCTGGCCTGCGTCGATCATCCCCTGGTCGCGCTCGCGGCGGGTCTTGACCTGCTCCACGTCGGCGTCGGCGCGGCGCTGCTCGCGGGTCAGGTCGTCGACCTGGATGCGCAGGTCGCGGACCGCGTTCTCCACGGCCGTACGACGACCGGCGAGGTCGCGCAGCTGCGCCGACTCCGGGATCGACCGCAGCTGGTGGTTCAGGGTGTCGATCCGGGAGTCGAGCTCCTGGACGTCGAGCAGCCTGAGCTGGACGAACGGGTCGGCTTTCAGAGGATTCTCCTGATGTAGTTGTGGATCTCAGACCCGGAAGGTCCACGGGTCCGTGTTCGTCGGCGAGACGCGGACCTCCACCGTATCTCCCAACGCCGCGACCAGTCGCCGCTCCAGCACGGGCAGCCACGTCGACTCGGCGGCCCAGTGGGCCACGTCGAGCAGCGCTGGGGCGTCGGGGTGCTCGCGCAGCTCCGAGGCGGGGTGGTGCCGCAGGTCGGAGGTCAGGTAGGCGTCGGCCCCGGCCGCCCGGGCCCGGTCGAGCAGGAAATCACCGGCGCCGCCGCACAGCGCCACCGTCTCGATGACGGTGTCCGCCTCCCCGGCGACGCGTACGCCGTGGGCGGTCTCGGGCAGCACGGAGGAGACCAGCGCGGCGAACTCCGCGAGCGGAAGCGGCGCGGACAGCGTGCCGATCCGACCCGAGCCGCGGTCCGGCTCGTCGAGCGGGGCCAGCTCGAGGACGTCGTAGGCCGGCTCCTCGTAGGGATGGGCTGCCAGCAGTGCCGCCACGACCGCCGGCCGCAGGTGCCGCGCGAACACGCTCTCGACGCGGACCTCGTCGACCACCTCGAGGTGCCCCACGGCGCCGATCGTCGGCCGGGCCCCGTCGAGCGGCCGGAAGCGGCCCTCGCCGGTCGAGGTGAACGACGCGGAGTCATAGTCACCGATGGCCCCGGCCCCCGCGGCGACCAGTGCCGCGCGGACCTCCTCCGCGGACGAGGCGGGGGCGAAGACCACGATCTTGTCCATCGGCGCCCCCAGGTCCGCCTCGAGGGGCCGGACGTCCACGAGGCCGAGCGCCAGCGCCAGCGACTCCGAGACACCGCCGGTCGGCGAGTCCGCGTTGGTGTGCGCGGTGAACAGCGCACAGCCGTTCGTCACCAGCCGGTGCGCCAGGCGCCCCTTCGGCCCGGTGGCGGCGAACCCGTGCACCGCCTTGAGGAACAGCGGGTGGTGGCAGATCAGCAGGTCGGTGTCCTCGGCGACCGCCTCGTCGACCACGGCGGCCACCGGGTCGACGGCCAGCAGGATCCGGCGTACGTCGACGGCCGGGTCCCCGAGCACCAGGCCGACCGCGTCCCAGTCGTCCGCGTGGTGGGGAGGGAACCAGTCGTCGAGCAGGGCGGTGATCTCTCCCAGGGTGGCCACCCGTGCAGGCTAGCGAGACGCCAAGGCGTCCGCGAGGATCCGCGCGTGGTCGAACGCGAGCCCCTCGGCCTGCACGTCGGTGACCGGGCGCCACCGGGCGTCGGCCGCGTCGTCGCCGCCCGTCGCCTCGACCGGCTCCTCGAGGTCGACCATGAATGTCACGCTGATGGTCCGGTTGCGCGGGTCACGACCGGGCTCGCCGTACGCCCCGAGCTGGCGGAGCCGGTCCGCGGACAGGGCCAGCCCGGTCTCCTCCTCGAGCTCGCGGGCCGCCGCCGGAGCCAGGTCCTCGTCGACCTCGAGGTAGCCGCCGGGAAAGGCCCACTGGCCCTCGAACGGCGGGTTCCCGCGTCGTACGACGAGCAGGTGCGGCTCGCCGCCGACGTCAGCCAGCGCCACGACGTCGACCGTCACGTCGATCCGTGGGTAGTCCGACATCTCAGTTGACCTGCCGGTCCCGGTCCTGCCAGTACTGCTGGCGCAGCTTGAACTTCTGCAGCTTCCCCGTCGCCGTGCGGGCGAGCTCCTCGCGGAACTCGACCGAGGAGGGCGCCTTGTAGCGCGCCACCCTGCTCTTGCAGTAGTCGATCAGCTCCTGCTCGGTGAGCTCGGACCCCTCGGTCCTCACCACGAGCGCCTTGATGGTCTCGCCCCACTTCTCGTCGGGTACGCCGATCACCGCGACCTCGGCGACGTCCGGGTGGGAGAAGATCGCGTCCTCGACCTCGATCGAGGAGACGTTCTCCCCGCCGGTGATGATCACGTCCTTCTTGCGGTCCTGGATGGTCAGGTAGCCGTCGTCCCCGATCAGGCCGCCGTCGCCGGTGTGGAACCACCCGTCGCGCAGGGCCGTCTCGCTCTCCTCGGGCTGTTCCCAATAGCCCTCGAGGATGACGTTGGAGCGGGCCAGCACCTCGCCGCCCTCGTCGATCCTCAGCGTCACGCCGATGGCGGGCTGGCCGGCGCGCACCAGCTTCGCCGCGCGCTCCTCCCCGGACAGGTCGTCCCACTCGGAGCGGCTGCGGTTGACCGTCAGCAGCGGCGAGGTCTCGGTGAGGCCGTAGATCTGGATGAACTCCCAGCCGAGCTCGGCCTCGACGCGGGCGACGGTCTTGGTGGGCGGCGGCGCCCCGGCGACGATGATGCGGACCTTGTCGCGACCGGGGATCTCGCCCTCCCAGCTCTCCGCGGCCTCGAGCACCGCGGCCACGACGGCCGGCGCCGCGCACATCGCGGTGACGCCGTGCTTCTCGACGCGGCGCAGGATCTCGGCCCCGTCGATCTTGCGGATCACCACCTGGGTGACGCCCATCCCGGTCATCGCGAACGGCATCCCCCACCCGTTGGCGTGGAACATCGGCAGCGTGTGCAGGTAGACGTCCCGGTCGGTGACCCCGGCGTGCAGCGCGAAGGTGACCGCGTTGGTCCAGATGTTGCGGTGGGTGATCTGCACGCCCTTGGGTCGGGCCGTCGTGCCCGAGGTGTAGTTGATCGTCGCGGTGGCGTTCTCCTCGCGCTCCCAGGGCTCGGGCTCGGTGCCCTCGAGATACATGTCCTCGTCGCGGCCGATGACGAACTTGTGCTCGCACTCGACGCTCGCCAGGGTGTCCTCGAGCTCCGGGTCGACGTAGAGGACGCGCGCACCGGAGTGCTCGACGATGTACTTCACCTCGTCGACGGAGAGCCGGAAGTTGATCGGCACCAGGACTCGTCCGTGGCCGGCGACGCCGAAGAAGGCGGTGAAGAGCCGGGCGCTGTTGTGCGAGACGTAGGCGACCCGGTCACCGAAGCCGATGCCGAGCTCGTCCAGCTTGGCGGCCTGGGCGCGGGCGAGCTCCCCGACCCGGGCGTAGGTCACCTCGCCGAGCGACTCCGCCGGCTGGTCGGGCTCGTCGACGATGCCGGTGCGCTCGGCGTACACCGCCAGCGCGCGGTCCAGAAAGTCGGCGGCAGAGAACGGAACGAGCACGGTGTGACTCCCCTCACGGTCGGATACCGGCCACCTTAGAGGAGCGACCGAGCCAGACCACATCGTGTTGATGGTTGATGCGCGCGGGAGGGCAACAGCACAATGTCGTCCGTGCCCTCCCCTGAGCCCGGCCTCGTCGACGAGTCCGACCCGACCGCCGAGGCCCGGGCCCTGCGCGTGCTCTTCGACGGGCTGCCCGCGATGATCGGCTACTGGGACAGCAACCTGCGCAACGTCATCGCGAACGAGGCGTACGTCGACTGGTTCGGGATCTCCCCCAGCACGATGAAGGGGATCCACATCAGCGAGATCGTCAGCGAGGCGGTCTACCGGGCGAACATGCCCTACATGACCGCGGCCCTGGCCGGCCAGCAGCAGACCTTCCAGCGCACCCTGGTGGACGTCACGGGGATGATCCGGCACGCCCAGGTCTCCTACTCCCCCGACGTCGCGGACGGAGAGGTGCTGGGCCTGTTCGTGATGATCACCGACATCACGGCCGAGATCGAGGCCCAGCGCCAGCTGGACGAGGCCCAGGAGCTGGCCGAGCTCGGCAGCTGGACGCTGATCCCGAGCACCGGCGAGATCACCTGGTCCCGCCAGCTCTACGCGTTGATGCGCAAGGACCCCGAGACGTTCAACCCGGCGCTGGACTCCCTGCTCCCGGAGCTCCACCCGGACGACCGGGAGCGGGTCCTCGAGGTGTCCTCCTCCGCCATGAGGACAGGGTCGAACTACGACCTGCGCTACCGCCTGATGGGTCCCCAGGAGGAGATCCGGGAGATGCACAGCCGGGTCCGGGCCGAGCGCGACCCGTCGGGCGCGGTGTCGCGGATGACCGGGACCATCCAGGACGTCACCTCCTCCAACGTGCTGTCGCGCGAGATGGCACGGGTCAACGAGGAGCTGCGCCACGTCAACCAGCTCAACGCCGACGTCCTCGGGGTCGTCGGTCACGACGTACGCACGCCGTTGGCGCTGGTCCTCGGACACCTCGAGGAGCTCACGGCCACCTGGACCGAGATCTCGGAGGAGGACCGGCTCGCCCGCGTGGACCGCGCCTTCAACGCGGCCGTGCGGCTCTCGAGCCTGATCGACGACATCCTGGCGATGGCCAACTTCGACTCGGGCACCATCGCCACCCGGCCGATCCGGGTGCTGGTCCACGAGGTCGTCCAGGACGCCCTGACGGCCGTGCGCGCAGGCTCGCAGGTGGAGGTGCAGGTCACCGGGACGCCCCGCCAGCGTGATCGACCCGTTCCACCTGCGCCAGATGATCACCAACCTGGTCAGCAACGCCCTGCGCTACGGCGCGCCGCCGGTGCGCGTGACGGTCGCCGAGTCCGGCGGCTCGGTCCTGCTCGAGGTGGTCGACCACGGCGCCGGCGTGCCCGCCGACTTCGTGCCGCACCTCTTCGACCGCTTCACCCGTGCCTCGACCGGGGTGGCCACGGAACGCTCGGGCAGCGGGTTCGGCCTCTACATCGTTGGCCGACTGGCGGAGGCAGACGGCTGCCGGCTCAGCTATGCCCCCGTCGCGCCGTCGGGGTCGCGGTTCAGCCTCGACCTGCCGGTCGCCCCCGTCTGAGGATCCCGTCCCGCAACGGTCAGCGACGCACGGGCAGCCGCAGCCGGCGGCGCCGTTCGCTGTCCTGGCGCAGCTGCTGCCCGGTGGGGCGAAGGGTCCTGTCGCCTGTCGTCCGGCCGCCGAGGATGCCGGTCTCCAGGCCCATCCGGTCGTCGTACTCGGCCCTGGTCATCACCTGGCAGGCGACCACCTCGGCCCCCGTGGCCGACCTGATCGACGCGATCGCCTTGACGCCGGCGTGGGTCAGGCTCTCGGCCTCGAAGGTGATCCGGAACTCCTGGTAGCCGCTCGGGGCCGTCCCCGCCAGCGGGTGAGGACCCCCGCGTACGGCGCCCACGGCCGCGGAGTCGCTCCGGCGCGACGGATCGACCTCGACGACCGCTACGTACTCAGCTCGCACAGTTCCCCCTTGTCTGTGGCCCGATCCTCGTGGACGCGGCCAGACAGCGGCAACTTGTCCCAATGATCACGCTTAGGGCAACTAGACCGGTCAGGCTCCTCGGGCCGTGCTGGCCGGACTGCCGATCCGCTCCAGGTTCACGTCCAGCCACCGCATCGCCGGCTTGGCGAGCATCCCGTGCACCAGCACCGAGAGCCCGATGGTGAACGCGATCGTGGCCCACAGCCACCGCAGGTGGGGGAAGTCGGCCTGCCCGGCGGCGTACGCCAGGTAGAACAGCGACCCCACCCCGCGTACGCCGAAGAAGGCGGCCACCAACCGCTCGCGGGGTCCCATGCCGTGCCCTGACCGGGCGAACGGCATCAGGCTGACCAGCCCGGAGAGGGGACGCAGCACCAGGATCATCAGCACCCCGACCAGGACACCTCGCCAGTCCAGCGCGTCCAGGAGGCCACGGGTCATCGCGATCCCGAGGCAGAGCAGCACGAGCAACGTGAGCAGGCGCTCCAGGCGCTGCACCACGGCGTGCATCTCGGCGTTGTAGTCGTGGCTGCGCTCGGCGTTGCGCAGGGCCATCGCGCAGCAGAACACCGCGATGAAGCCGTAGCCGCCGAGCAGCTCGGCGGCACCGAAAGCGATCGCCAGCGCCGCCAGCGCGAGCAGCGGCTCCCCCTGCTCGGCCAGGCGCAGCGACGCCCGTCGCGACCGGAAGGCCAGCTTGGCGAGGAGGAAGCCGGCCAGGGCGCCCACGAGGAAGCCGATCACCACCTTGCCGACGAGATCCCAGACCACCCAGGCCGGGACCCAGGTCCAGGTGGTGCCCTTCTCGATCATGTAGATGGCCGCGTAGACGAAGGGGAAGGCGAGACCGTCGTTGAGGCCGGCCTCGGAGGTCAGCGCGAACCGGACCTCGTGGCGCTCGTCGCTCTCGTCGGCCTCCTGGGTCTCGACGTCCGGACCGCCCACCTGGACGTCCCCGGCCAGCACCGGGTCGGTGGGCGCCAGCACCGCGCCGAGCAGCAGCGCCGACGCGGGCGCCAGGCCGATCCCCCACCAGCCCACCAGCCAGACGCCCGCAATGCTCAACGGCATCGCGACGAACAGCAGCCGCCAGGTCGCGGACCAGCGGCGCCAGTCGCGCAGGTGGCGCAGGCGCAGCGGGCGGTCGAGCGCCAGCCCCACCCCCATCAGCGCCAGCAGCACGGCGAACTGGGTGACCTGCTCCACCACCGCGTGGTTGCTGATCGGGTCGAACATGCGCTCGCTGCCCACCGGCAGCAGGCCCATGCCCATCCCGGCGGCGAGCAGCACCATCGGCGGGGAGATCGCCAGCCGGTTCAACGTGGACGGGAGCACGGCCGCCAGCAGGATGGCGAGACCCGCGACGAGGTAGAGCGCGCTGGACACGGGATGACCTTAAATGGGGTGCTGGAGGACGGCGCCTGTGCCCCACTGCGAGGGACTGAAACGCCAGAGGAGTGGGCGCAGAGGGGATCGAACCCCCGACCACCTCGTTGTAAGCGA
>JAOPYC010000020.1 GCA_025964795.1 Marmoricola sp. | reverse complement strand
CAGGCTCGCGGCGAAGGCGCGCGCGGCCCGGGCCCGGGACGCGGCGGTCGCCGCCCTCTCGGCCGCGGCAGCGACGGCGACGGCCGTCTCCCTCATGGCCTGAGCCGCCAGGTCGGCCTCGGCCTCGAGGGCCGTCGCCGCCTCCTCGGCGACCAGGACGGCGGCCACGACCTCGCCAGCGTCGACCGGTTCCCGCGAGACCGGGATCGACCTGCTGCTCAGCGCCACGGGTACGGCGGTCTGGTAGTCGCCGGTCATGATCGCGAGGACGTCGGTCCTGCGATAGCGCCGGTGTCCGCCCGGTGTCCTGATCGCGTCCAGCTTGCCGGCGCGGGCCCAGCGGGTCACGGTCTTGGGGTCGACGAACAGCATTGCCGCGACCTCGGCCGGTGTGAGTAGCTCGTCTGCGTCGTGCAGGTTCATGTCTGCCTTGCTTTCCCCCGAGAATCCATTCGAAGGATAGGCCCCATATGGGACGTCTCGGTCTTCACGGGACTTCCGTGGCCTAAGTGGACTAGAGCGGCACGGGTCAGGGTGCCGGTCGACTCAGTCCCGGCGACGCGGCCAGACCGTGGACCGGGGCGGTTCGACGGGGCGGACCTCGAAGATGAACTCGTAGGCGAACAGGGTCGGCCGCGCCCGGACCAGCCAGCCGTCCACGGCCAGCAGGACGCGCTTGACCAGCGACGGCCGGCCCATCACGACGTCCAGCGGCAGGCCCGTGGTGGACATCCGGGTGACGACGAGACCGGACTTCTTCAGCATCCGCAGGATGCTGCGCCGGGTGAAGAACCGGACGTGGGTCGCGTCGAGGATGCCCCGCTGGTCATAGTCGAAGGCGCCGAGGACGGTGCGGGCCCGGGGGTACCAGTGCCCGAAGTTCGGCACCGACACGACCAGCCGGCCACCCGGTGCCAGTCGGGAGCTCGCCTGCCGCAGGAGTCGCTGCGGGTGGCGCACGTGCTCGAGGGTGTCGGCGAACACGACCAGGTCGAAGTCGGACCCGACGCCGTCCGGCAGGCCGTGGTCGAGGTCCCCGGGGACGAACTCGTCGACGTGCTTGGAGATCTCGGGGGTCTCCGCCGAGGCGGTGCCGGTCAGCCGGTGGCCCCGGCGGCGCAGCGCCTCGTCGAGCTTCAGGCGGGCGCACCCGACGTCGAGGACCCGGGACGGCTCGAGGTTCTCCAGCAGCGCGAGGATCTGGCGGTTGGAGGCGGCCTCAGACTCGCGCTGGTCCACCTCCTCCTTCACGTCCGCGAGCTCGCCGGGCGTGAGTCCCAGGGTCGCCAGTCGGTAGACGGCCACGTCGGTCACGACCTGGCCGGCGTACTTCATGCCGTTGACGTGGCTGATCTCGTCGCCGTAGAAGGTGGGGATCGGGATCTCGACGATGCGGCGGCCCGCTGCGTGCAGCGCGATGATGATCTGGGTGTCGAAGTTGAACTCGTCGGAGGTCGCGCTCAGGTCGAGCGCCGACAGGGCGTGCACGTTGTAGGCGCGGTAGCCGGAGTGGAACTCCGAGAGGCTCGTGCCGAGGGCCGCGTTCTCGATCGTGGTGAGGATCCGGTTGCCGATGAACTTGTACGTGGGCATCCCCCCGCGCAGGGCCGCCCCCCGCTGCATCATCCGCGACCCGAACACCGCGTCCGCCTCACCCCGCACGAGGGGCTCGACCATGGCGGGCAGGAACTCGGGCGCGTACTGGCCGTCCGCGTGCAGGAGCACGACGATGTCGAGCCCGTGCTCGGCGGCCATCGTGTAGCCGACCTTCTGGTTGCCGCCGTACCCGAGGTTCCGCTCGTGCCGGATCACCGTGATGGGCAGATCCGGCACCGTCGCCTGGATGTCGATCCCGACGAGGTAGGTGCCGTCCGGACTGGCGTCGTCGGAGACGAAGACCTCGCTGATCCGCTGCCGGAACTCGACCGGGATGCGCTCCAGGGTCCGGGCGAGTGTCGACGCGGCGTTGTAGGCGACCACCAGGATGCCGATCCGCGGCTCGCGGTCGGCGGACGGACCCGGCCACGAGGGGTGCGCAGAAGCTGGCGTCGACATGGCCGCGATCCTAGGTGCAGCCCCGCCGTGCGGTGCCCTACGGTTCTCCCCATGCCCGCCGACGCTGCTGTGGACCGCACCCCGGCGGGCACCACCACTCGGGGCGCGGGATGGTCGGCCTTCCGGATGGGGTGGCTGGCGATCCTGGTCGTCACCGTGACCGCGAATGCCTGGACCCTGTCCAGCTGGTCCTGGCTGCAGGACGACCTGCTCCTCACGAGCGAGGTCCCACGCCAGGGGTTCGCCCACTTCGTCTTCCAGGACGTGGCCGGGCACGTGTTCCCGGGTGAGCTCCTGATGTCGTGGGTGTTCACGACCCTCGACCCCCTCGACTACACCTGGCCCGCGCTGTCGATCTGCCTCTTCGCCGGAGCGGTCGTGGTCGGGTGGGGGCTCGCCTTCCGGGAGATCTTCGGCGAGCGGCTGCACCTCCTTATCCCGCTGGTGGTCCTGACCCTCTCGCCGGGGGCGACCCTCGTCGATCACTGGTGGATCAGCGCCATCAACGTGCTGCCGATGCAGGCCAGCATGGGTTTCTGCGTGTGGTTCCTGGCCCGCTACCTCCTGCGTGGTCGACGCCGGGCGGACCTCGTGTGGATGAACGTGAGCTACGCCCTCGGGCTGCTCATGTGGGAGAAGTCCCTGCTGATCACGGTGCCGCTCCTCTTCGTCTGCCTCCTGCTGGGACCCGGGCGGGTCCGGGACGGCTTCGTGCTCGCCGTACGGACGCTGTGGCCGACGGCGCTCGTGACGCTGGCCTACGTGGCGTTCTACCTGTGGGCGATCCACGACGCACCGGCGGGCAAGCCGCCCGTCGAGTACGCGCGCACCCTGGGCAGCGCGGCCACGCTGGTGGCCAGCGGCACCGTGAACTCGGTGCTGCCCTCCCTGGTCGGTGGACCCTTTCGGATGCCCGGCACCTCCCTCGGCACCTTCCCGTCCTCGTCCGGCGCCCTCGCCCTGGTCCTGTGGGGCGTCACGGTCGTCCTGGTGATCGTCGCGATCTCCTTCCGGCGACGGGGGGTGGTCGCCCTGGGGATGAGTGCGGCGTACGCCCTGATCTCGTGGGGCCTGGTCTTCTTCAGCGACCGCTTCCCGGCGGTCGGCACGATCCTCCTCGGCGCCGCGAGGTACTCCGCCGACGTGCTGCCGGTCGTGCTGCTCACCTGCATGTTCCTCGTCACCCGCACGGTCGGTGAGGCCCAGCCGCTGCGCCGGCCGGTGCCGGTGCCGGCGCTCGCCTGGATCGGCCGCGGGCTCGTGGTCTACCTCGTCGCCGTCAGCCTGCTCTGCGCGGTGAACTCGGGCCGGGCGTGGGACGCCATCGAGCCGAGCAGCACCAAGCCCTTCATGGACTCCCTGGTCAAGGACGCCCGGGCCCTCGGCCGGGCCGACGTCTACGACACCCGGGTGCCCGACCGGATCGTGAACCCGGTCCTGCTCGAGGGTGGGAGCCACGTCTCGGACGTGCTGGGCCCGCTCGACCTCCCGCTGAGGTTCAACCGGCCGACCGCGCGGTACGCCGTGCTCGACGGCGACGGCCACTTCAGAGACGCCGCGGTGGTCGGCGGGCAGACCAACGTCGCACCCGGTCCCGACGGACCGTGCGGGTACGCCGTGAACAAGGGCCGGCCGACGCGGATCCCGCTGAACGGCTCCCTGTTCGAGCTCCAGTGGGCCGTGGAGATCACCTACTTCACCGGCAGCGACGCCACCGTGTCGGTGCGCACGGACGACGACCGGGTCGACGTCGAGGTGCCCCGAAACAAGGCCGGCGAGCTCGGCAAGCGCCAGTTCATCGTCTCCGGCCCCGTGTCCGCGCTCTCGGTGGAGCAGCTCAGCGGGAACGACAGCGTGTGCGTGACCGACGTCCGCGTCGGCATCATCCAGGCGACGGACAAGAGCCCTGCCCGCCTGGAGAACAAGTAGGCAGGGTGCCCCAGGCCAGAGTCGAACTGGCGACCTTTCGCTTAGGAGGCGGCTGCTCTATCCACTGAGCTACTGGGGCCCGACCGTTGGTCGGCGTACATCTTGGCACGCGCAGTGCACCGGGACCTCACCCGTCGCATGTCATGATTTGGGCGACCCGGGGTCACACGTTCACAATGGGGGGTCACTGTCGAGATCGAGGGTCATATTGTCCGAGGACGAGTCGCGCGGCGAAGCGCCGCGCCACAAGGACAAACCCTCCCGGCGCCGCAGGATCATCCAGCGGGTCGTGATCGTCGTCAGCGTGCTCGTGCTCGTGCTGGCCTCGACGCTGCTGATCGTCTACAAGAAGCTCGAGGGCAACATCCATGCCATCGACATCGGCAACACGCTCGGCACCGACCGCCCCACGCCGGTGGTCGAGGGCCCCAAGCGGCCGCTGAACGTGCTGATCATGGGCTCGGACAACCGTGACGGCACCAACATCGGCGGCGAGACGCCGGGCCTCTCCGACACAACGATCCTGCTGCACCTCTCCCAGGACCGGAAGCGGGCCTACGGGGTCAGCCTGCCCCGCGACGCGATGGTCCAGCGGCCCGAGTGCAGGAGCAAGAACGGCAAGCGCATGCTGCCGGGCGGCCTCACCCAGTTCAACACGGCGTACGCCGTCGGCGGGCCGCTGTGCACCATCAAGACCGTCGAGCAGCTGACCAACATCCGCATCGACCACTTCGTGGTGGTCAACTTCGCCGGCTTCAAGGAGATGGTGAACGCGATCCACGGCGTCACCGTGTGCGTGCCGGAGGAGGTCAACGACGACGTCGGCCACATCCACCTGCCGGCCGGGACCTACAAGGTCAACGGCAACCAGGCCCTCGACTACGTCCGGGTGCGCCACGACATCGGCGCCCCGACCGGGGACATCGGCCGGATGAAGCGTCAGCAGTCCTTCATCGCCGCGATGATCGAGAAGGTCGTGTCCAAGGGCACGCTCACCAACCCCGTCCGGCTGATCAGCTTCCTCAACGCCGCGACCCGGTCCCTGACGACGGACAGCGGCTTCGCCCACCTCAAGGAGCTGGCGTCGCTGGGGACCTCGCTGAAGGACATCGGCCTGGACAACATCCAGTTCATCACCGTGCCCAACCAGCCCTGGCCCCAGGACGCCAACCGCCTGATCTGGTCCTCGGACGCCACCGAGCTGTGGCGCAAGATCCGCTTCGACCGGCCCCTGGGCAAGTTCGCCACCGACGCCGTGACCCCCGGCCGCAAGCCCGGGGAGAAGCCGAGCGCCTCGGCCTCGCCGTCGCCGTCCGGGTCGCCCTCGACCTCGCCCAGCCCGTCGACCAGCCCGTCGACCAGCCCCTCCCAGGGCTCGGACGCCGCCGCGGCCGCCCGCAAGCAGGCCGCCGAGGAAGCGGGCCTGTGCGCCTGACCCCACCGGCGCGCCCGACTTGCTGTTACCGGTTCGTTATCGGAGTATGTCGGTTGTGAGGACTGTCCTGACAGGTGGCACCGGCGTCATCGGTCGCGCCTCCGTCACGGCCCTGCGGGACGCGGGACACGACGTGGTCGTGGTCACCCGGTCCGCCTCCGGCTCCGCGGTCGTCGAGCAGCTCGGGGCCGTCCCGGTGCGGGGCGACGTGCTCGACCTGGAGAGCCTGGCCACCGCCTACGAGGGCGCCGACGCGGTCGTCAACCTGGCCACGAAGGTCCCGGTCGGTCACGCCGCCCTGGTCCCGGGGGCCTGGCGTCGCAACGACCGGCTGCGCACCACGGGCGTCGGCAACGTCATCGAGGCGGCCCGCCGCGCCGGCGTACGGCGGGTGGTGCAGGAGAGCGTCAGCGTCCTGTACGCCGAGCAGGGCGACGAGTGGATCACCGAGGAGAGCCCGGTCGACATCACCCCGATGACCGAGCCCGCCGCCGTGGGGGAGTCGCTGGTCCAGGACTACTCGTGCGACTCGCGCGTCGGCGTGGTCCTGCGGTTCGGGACCATCGTCGGTGACGACCCGCAGACGCGCTACTGGCTGCGCGCCACCGCCAGCGGACGCCGCGTCGGCATCGGCCACCCGGCTGGCTGGGCACACGTCATCCACACCGACGACCTCGGCGGCGCGGTGCTGGCCTCGCTGCACGCCCCCAGCGGGGTCTACAACGTCGGCGCCGAGCCGGTGCAGCGACTCGACCTCGTGCAGGGCTACGCCGACGCGGCCAGCGTCGAGTCCGGCGAGTTCATGCGTGCCTGGGGGCGGTGGCTCATCGGGCCGCGCCTCGAGCCGCTCGCCCGCTCGCTTCGCGTCAGCTCGGACCACTTCGCCGCCCAGACCGGCTGGCGGGCCTCGCGGCGCAAGTTCGAGCGCGGCTGGTTCGACGCGGCCCTCACGCTGCACGACCTCCACCGATGACGCCCGAGGAGCGCGCCGCCCGGCGGCGGCGCCTTGCGGAGGTGTTCGGGGACGTGCTTCCCGACCAGACGAGCGACGACGCCGAGCCGGAGGCCACGACCCCGGACGCCTCGGAGGAGTGGCTGCGGCGGCAGGTGCCGCCGCACCACGGCTAGGGGCTCACACCTGGCCCGGGCGGGTGGCCAGCAGGTCGCGGATCTCCTCGAGCAGGGCGACGTCGGCCGGGGTGCCGGTCTCCTCGGCGGGGAAGAACCTGTCCTTGGCAGCGGTGTAGGGCTTGACGATCACGAAGTAGACGACGGCGGACAAGATGATGAAGCCGACGACGGCCGTGACCCAGGCGCCCAGGGAGACGCCTCCCGGTGTCCAGCCCGAGAAGTCGGGCTGACCGCCGATCTTCCCGACGAGGTCCATGATCAGCTTGACGGTGGCGGTCACGACGGTGGCGAACGCGCCGCCCATGAT
Source organism: Marmoricola sp. (assembly GCA_025964795.1). Taxonomy (GTDB): domain Bacteria; phylum Actinomycetota; class Actinomycetes; order Propionibacteriales; family Nocardioidaceae; genus Marmoricola. The sequence goes on along the minus strand of JAOPYC010000020.1, from coordinate 43,574 downwards.
GAAGGCGACCGCGAGCTCGATCAGGTTGCCGCGGAGGATGAAGTTCTTGAAACCGGTCATGACGATGCTCCTGTCCGAGTCCCGGCCAAGATGACCGGGGTGGGTTCGGTCCGGAGGCTAACGCTGCCAGACGGGGATGAGGATGGACGTCGCGGCGCGCGCGGCCACCTCGCTGGCCGACGAGGACGGCACGGCCGCCACCACCAGGCGCCCGGGCGTCCCGCCCGAGACGGTCCCACCACGCTCTGCGGGGATCGCGACCACGGGCACGTCCTCCACCAGGACCCGCGGTGCCTGACGGCCGTCGGGGTCGGCCACGACCAGGCTCACCCGGTCGCCCACGCGGAGCAGCGACACCGCGGCGGCGTCGGTGATCCGCAGCGGCACAGCCGTCGTGCCGGGATATCCGCGCAGGAGGCCGTGGGTCAGCGTGCGCACGTCCGTGAACACCTCGCCCCGGGACATCGGGGCGGCGAGGGTGTGGCCGACCACGTCCCCGGGGCCGCCGACCACGCCGTCCGGCACGCTGTCGGGGGAAATCGCCACGCCGGTCAGGTCGGCCTCCTCGACGACCCGCCCGCCGGGGAGGTCCCGGGCCGCGGTCCACACCGTGACGGTCTCCGGTGGTGGGGGCGAGGTGGCGTGCAGGGCGGCGAGGGCGGCCCCCGCGGCGGTGAGGGCGGCCAGCGGTCGCCGGTGCAGCAGCACCCGGCGGTTCAGTTGCCGCAGCGGCGCGAGCAGGAGGGTCGGTGGCTTCATGGCGCCTGAAGGTAGGCCGAACCCGGCCGGCGCGCGCCGGCAATCCACAGGCGCGGGCGGGGACGCCTCAGGCGGGGCTGGGGGCGGGCGAGGAGGAACTGCCCGAGGCGGTGGAGGAGCTGTCCGACTTCGCGGGCGCGGCGCTCTTCTCGGGCGTCTTCTCGCTCGGCTTGGAAGCGCCGTCGGAGGAGGCCTTGGTGTCGGGCGACCGGCTGTCGTTGCGGTAGAAGCCGGACCCCTTGAAGACGACGCCCACGGCGTTGAAGACCTTGCGCAGCTTGCCGTCGCACACCGGGCAGACGGTCAGCGAGTCGTCGGAGAAGCTCTGGAACTGTTCGAAGAAGTGGCCGCAGTCGGTGCAGGAGTACTGGTACGTGGGCACTTCTTGGTCCTCCGTGGGTGGCGCGGACGAGGGATTGGCACTCGTGGTCGTCGACTGCCAATGCTACGGCACAATGCCTGACGTGAGCTCACCGCGACCACTCAGTGACTGGCCCGGCTTGGCCCGGGTCTCGGCGTACGTCGCGGTGATGGTCGTGCTGGTCCTGGTGGCGGCCGCGGTCGCAGGGACCACGATGGTCCGGCGCCCGCTCCCGGACGTGCAGGGCGCCCAGCGCGTCGAGGGCCTGACCGGCAAGGTCGAGGTGCTGCGGGACGGCCACGGCATCCCCCAGCTGTACGCCGGGAACGCGGCCGACCTGTTCCAGGCGCAGGGCTACGTGCAGGCCCAGGACCGGTTCTTCGAGATGGACTTCCGCCGCCACGTCACCGCGGGCCGGCTCAGCGAGCTGCTCGGTGAGCGCACCGTGGAGACCGACATGTACATCCGCACCATGGGCTGGCGACGCGTCGCCGAGAGCGAGTACGACCTGCTGGCGCCGGACACCAGGGCCTACCTGGAGGCCTACAGCAACGGGGTGAACGCCTACCTCGCCGGACGGTCGGGGACCGAGCTGTCCGCGGAGTACACCGTGCTCGGCCTCGGCGGTCTCGACTACAAGCCCGAGAAGTGGACGCCGGTCGACTCCCTGGCCTGGCTCAAGGCGATGGCCTGGGACCTGGCCGGCAACCTGGACGAGGAGGTCGCCCGCACGCGGCTCTCGGTCAACCGCACGCCCGAGCAGGTCGACGAGCTCTATCCCCGCTATCCCTACGACCAGAACGCGCCGATCGTCACGGGGACAGCCGACGGGCGTCCCGGTGCGAACCCGCGACCGGCTCCCGGACGAGCCGCGCTCGACGCCCTGGAGGCGGTACGTCGCGGGGTGGACGCCATCCCCGACCTGATGGGCAAGGGCAGCGGGATCGGCTCCAACAGCTGGGTCGTCTCCGGCGACCACACGGTCGGTGGCAAGCCGCTGCTCGCCGACGACCCGCACCTGAGCGCCTCGATCCCCGGCGTCTGGTACCAGATGGGCCTGCACTGCACGACGGTCACCGCCGACTGCCCCTTCGACGTCAGCGGGTTCACCTTCGCCGGCGTGCCCGGGGTGGTGATCGGCCACAACCAGGACGTCGCGTGGGGGATGTCGAACCTCGACCCCGACGTCACCGACCTCTACCTGGAGAAGATCACCGGCAAGACCTATCTCTACGACGGCCGGCAGGTGCCGCTCACCCAGCGCGACGAGGTGATCCGGATCGCCGGCCGGCCCTCGAAGCTGATCACCGTCCGCTCGACCCGGCACGGGCCGCTGCTCTCCGACGTCTCCGCGGAGCTGTCCAGCGTCGGGGCGAACGCCGAGGTGGGGGCCGGTGCGCCACCCCGGGAGAACGGCTACGCCGTGGCCCTGGCCTGGACGGCGCTGACTCCCCGTCCCACGGCGGACGCGATCTTCCTGCTGGACGCGGCGACGGACTGGACCGAGTTCCGGGCGGCGGCGGCGCGGTTCGCCGTACCGAGCCAGAACCTGGTGTACGCCGACACCTCCGGCAACATCGGCTACCAGGCGCCGGGCGCGATCCCGATCCGCAAGGGCGACCGCAGCGGCGACTACCCGGCGCAGGGCTGGCTCCCGGCGGACGACTGGACCGGCCGCTACGTCCCCTTCGACCAGCTGCCCAGCGTGCTCAACCCGCCCGAGGGCTTCATCGTGGCGGCCAACCAGGCCGTGACCGGGCCCGGCTACCGGTGGTACCTCACCGACTCCCCGGACCACGGCTACCGCAGCCAGCGCATCCGCTCCCTGCTCACGAGGAAGATCGACGACGGGTCGAGGGTCGACGTCGAGGACATGGTCAGGCTGCAGCGGGACGACCGGAACCCGATGGCGCAGGTGCTGGTGCCCTACCTGATGCGCCAGCTGATGACCTCGGCGTACTACGCCGACGGCCAGCGGCTGCTGCTCGACTGGGACTTCACCCAGCCGGCCGACTCGGCCGCCGCGGCCTACTTCAACGTGGTCTGGAGCAACGTCCTGCGGCTGACCTTCCACGACCAGCTGCCCGAGGGCCTGTGGCCGGACGGCGGCCAGCGCTGGATGGCCGTGGTCAGCAACCTGCTGCGCCAGCCGCACAGCCAGTGGTGGGACGACGCCGACACCGAGGACGTCGTGGAGGACCGCGACACGATCCTGTCCGAGGCGATGCTCGACGCCCGCGACGAGCTGACCCGCAAGGTCGGGCTGAGCCCCAAGCGGTGGGCCTGGGGCCGGCTGCACCAGCTCGACCTGGAGAACCAGTCGCTGGGCCAGGGCGGGATCGGCCTGGTGCGGGCGCTGTTCAACCGCGGTCCCTTCCAGGTCGGTGGGGGCAGCGCCAGCGTGGACGCCACCAGCTGGGACGCGGCCGAGGGCTACACCGTCACCTCGGCGCCGTCGATGCGGATGGTGGTCGACCTCGACGACCTCGACCGCTCCCGCTGGGTCAACCTCACCGGCGCCTCCGGCCACATCGCCTCCGGCCACTACCGCGACCAGACCTCCCTCTGGGTCGACGGCGGCACCCTGCCCTGGGTGTTCGACCGCAAGGCGGTCAAGGCCGCGACCAAGGACCGGTTGGTCCTGGAGCCGTAGGCGGCGTACACACTCAGCGACGAGGCCGACCGGCGTGGCCTCCTACAGCCGGGTGACGCCCTGCTCGGTGGCGACGGCGAGGACGGGGCGGTCGTGGTCGTCCTTGGGGACGGCGTCGAGGACCTCCTCGGAGTTGAGCAGGACGCAGACGAACGTGCCGACCGGGACGCGCGCCAGCGCGCGGTCGTAGCAGCCGCCGCCCTGGCCGAGGCGGGTGCCGTCGCGGCCGACGGCGAGGCCGGGGACGAGGACGACGTCGGCAGCGGCGAGGGCGTCGCGGCCCAGCGGTCGGCCGGTCGGCTCGAGGAGACCGCGACGTGCGGTGTGCAGGTGCTCCGGCCCGTCGTACGCCGCCCAGTCGAGGTCCATGTCGGGCTGCAGCAGGGGCAGGATCACCCGCTTGCCGGACTCGGTGAGCCGGTCGAGCAGGGGACCGGTGCCGGGCTCGCTGGAGACCGAGACGTACGCCGCCACCGTGGCCGCCTGCCGGACCTCGGGGAGGGCGGTCAGCAGGTCCGCCATCGATCGGGCGCGCTCGCCCAGGACCGTGAGCGGGAGGTGCCGACGCGCCGCCATGAGCTGGTCGCGCAGGGCGAGCTTGGTGGTCGAAATGTGATCCTGCACCAGACCAGCCTACGATCGAGGCATGAAGACGAAGGGACTGCGGCAGGCCACTGAGAAGATGCAGGCCGCGGGCGTGGACGACCTGGCCATCCAGGTCTTCGCGCACTACTACCGGCAGATCGAGCACGGCGAGACCGGCATGATCGCCGAGGACACGATCGAGCCCCTCGACATGCCGTCGCTGGACGACGTCGAGGTCAGCGACGAGGCGGCCTCCGAGGCCATCGGCGCGACAATGGTGATCAAGCTGAACGGCGGGCTGGGCACGTCCATGGGGATGGCCCGCGCCAAGTCCCTCCTGTGCGTACGCCGCGGCCTGTCCTTCCTGGACGTGATCGCCCGCCAGGTGCTCCACCAGCGCCGGCAGTACGGCGCGACCCTCCCGCTGATCTTCATGAACAGCTTCCGCACGTCGGCCGACACCCTGGCCGCGCTGGCCCGCTACGACGATCTCGCGGTCGAGGGACTGCCCCTGGAGTTCCTGCAGAACAAGGAGCCCAAGCTCCTCGTCAAGGACCTCAAGCCGGTCGGCTGGCCCCGCGACCCCTCGCTGGAGTGGTGTCCGCCCGGGCACGGCGACATCTACACCGCACTGATGGGCACCGGTCTGCTGGACCGGCTGATCGACGCCGGCTACCGCTACGCGTTCGTGTCGAACTCCGACAACCTCGGGGCCGTGGCCGACGCCCGCGTCGCCGGCTGGTTCGCCGAGTCCGGTGCCCCGTTCGCCATCGAGGCCGTGCGCCGGACCAAGGCCGACCGCAAGGGCGGCCACTTCGCCCGCCGCAAGGCCGACGGCCGGATCGTGCTGCGCGAGACGGCGCAGACGGCCAAGGAGGACCGGGAGGCGCTCGGCGACCTCGACCGGCACAAGTTCTGCTCGACCAACAACCTGTGGTTCGACCTCGAGCGGATGCGCAACGAGATCAAGCGCCGCGACGGCATCCTCGGCCTGCCGCTGATCCGCAACCAGAAGAACGTCGATCCGAGCGACTCCTCGAGCCCCGAGGTGATCCAGATCGAGACCGCCATGGGCGCCGCGATCGAGGTCTTCGACGACTCCCGCACCATCGAGGTCGGCCGTGACCGGTTCGTGCCCGTCAAGACCACCAACGACCTGATGGTGCTCCGCTCGGACGCCTACGACCTCGGCACCGACTTCGTCCTCGACCAGGTCGGTGGGACGCTGCCGTTCGTCGACCTCGACGACGAGCACTACAAGATCGTCGGCGACTTCGACAAGCGGTTCCCGACCGGTGTCCCGTCGCTGAAGGACGCCGAGTCGCTGACCATCTCCGGCGACTGGACCTTCGGCAAGGGCGTCCGCGTGCAGGGCGTCGCGCACCTCGAAGGTGACCACGGCCGTGTCGAGGCGGGCGCGGTCCTCGGTGAGGCCCCGTCCTCCGACTAGGGTCGGCGACATGTCTCCGGAGCCCTCACCGCCCCTGCTGCCGGTGGAGGACTACCTCGAGCGGGTGCTGAGCCGCATCGAGCCCATGCAGCCCTTCGAGCACCCGCTGATGGACGCGCTCGGCCTGCCGGTGGCCGAGGACGTGCACGCCCCGCTGTCGCTGCCGGTCTTCGACAACTCCGGGATGGACGGGTACGCCGTCGCCTTCCGCGACGTCGCCGAGGCCACCGCCGAGCGGCCCGTCCACCTGCCGGTGGTCGGCGAGATCGCTGCCGGCCAGACGACGATCTTCACGCTGACGCCCGGGACCGCCGTACGCATCATGACCGGGGCGCCGATCCCCGAGGGCTGCTCGGCCGTGGTGCCCTTCGAGTGGACCGAGGAGCAGGGTCGCGAGGTGCTGGTCGGCCGCGCACCCGAGGAGTACCAGCACATCCGCTTCGCCGGCGAGGAGGTCAAGCAGGGCGACCTGCTGCTGCGCCGGGGCGAGGTGATCGGGACCCGTCAGGTCGGGCTGCTCGCCGCCCTGGGCCTCGGCCGGGTGCCCACGTCGCCGCGCCCGCGGGTGGTGGTGATGTCGACCGGCTCCGAGCTGGTCGAGCCCGGCAAGCCGCTGGGGCGCGACAGCATCTACGACTCCAACAGCTATCTCCTGGCCGCGGCCGTCCGAGCCCACGGCGGTGTGGCCTACCGCGTGGTGGCCAGCTCCGACGAGCCGGCCGCCTTCTCCGAGGCGCTCAGCGACCAGCTGGTCCGGGCCGACCTGGTGGTCACCAGCGGCGGGGTCAGCAAGGGCACCCACGACGTCGTCAAGGAGGTGCTCCGCGAGCTCGGGACCGTGGAGTTCGTCGAGGTGGCGATGCAACCCGGCAAGCCGCAGGGCTTCGGCGTGGTGGGGGAGGACGAGACCCCGATCTTCACGCTGCCGGGCAACCCGGTCTCGGCGTACGTCTCCTTCGAGATGTTCGTCGTCCCGGCCCTGCACAAGCTCACCGGGCGCGAGCCCGTCGGGCGCCAGCTGACCACGGCGACCGTGCAGGCCCCGCTGCGGTCCATGCGCGGCAAGCAGCAGCTGGTCCGCGCGCGGGCCGACTTCTCCGCCGACGGCGTCCGCGTCACGCCCGTCGGTGGTGCCGGCTCACACCTGATCGCTGGGCTGGCCGAGGCCGACGCGCTGATCGTGCTCGCCGAGGGGGTCACCCGCGTCGACCAGGGCGACCAGGTCCCGGTGCTGCTGCTGGACCGGCCGGTCGGCTGAGGAGGGACCTCGATGGAGCGATTCACCCATCTCGACGAGACGGGGGCGGCCCGGATGGTCGACGTGTCCGGCAAGGACGTCACGGCCCGGTCGGCGACGGCCACCGGGCGCGTGCTGGTCTCACCGGCGGTCGTCAACGCGCTCCGCGGCGACGGGGTGCCCAAGGGTGACGCCCTCGGGGTGGCCCGCGTCGCCGGGATCATGGCCGCGAAGCGCACCTCCGACCTGGTCCCGCTGTGCCACCCGCTGTCGATCTCGGGGGTCACCGTCGATCTCGAGGTCCACGACAACGGCGTGGCGATCCGGGCCACCGTGAGGACGACCGACCGCACCGGTGTGGAGATGGAGGCGCTGACCGCGGTCTGCGTCACGGCGCTCACCGTGATCGACATGGTCAAGTCGATCGACAAGGACGCCGAGATCACCGACGTACGGCTGGAGGAGAAGACCGGCGGCAAGAGCGGGACCTACCAGCGCGAGGACCCCCGGTGACCGGCCTGTCCGCCGCCGTCGTGGTCGCCTCCAACCGCGCAGCGGCCGGGGTGTACGACGACACGACCGGCCCGATCATCGTCGCGGCGCTGCGGGCCGACGGCTGGGAGGTCGGCGAGCCCGTCGTCGTACCAGACGGGCAGGCGGTGGCCGCGGCCATCACCGCGGCCGTGACCGCCGGTGCGCGCGCCGTACTCACGACCGGCGGCACCGGCCTGACGCCCACCGACCTGACCCCGGAGGTCACCCGCGCCCTGCTCGACCGCGAGGTCCCCGGCATCGCCGAGGCCATCCGCGCCCACGGCACCAGCAAGGGAGTGGCGACCGCGGCTCTGTCGCGCGGCGTCGCCGGCACCCTCGGCCGGGCCCTGGTGGTGAACCTGCCGGGCTCGCGCGGTGGGGTGAAGGACGGTCTCGCGGTCGTCGTACCCCTGCTGCGGCACGCCGTCGACCAGATCGTCGGGAGCGACCACTGAGCGCGGGGTGGCCGGTCGTCCTCGAGTCCGGTGACGTCCGCCTGCGGCCGATCAGCCAGCGGGACCGCGAGGTCTGGCGCCGGGTGCGGCAGGCCAACGCGGCCTGGCTGAGCCGCTGGGACGCCACCGCGCCGTCGCGCTCGCAGGGACAGCCGCGCAGCTTCGCGGCCATGGTCCGGCAGATGCGCTCGGAGGCGAAGGCGGGCCGGCAGCTGCCGTTCGTGGTGGAGTTCCAGGGCCGCTTCGTCGGGCAGGTGACGGTGAGCAACATCGTGCGCGGGTCGGCGCAGTTCGCCTCGGTGGGCTACTGGATCGACGAGGCGTACGCCGGCCGCGGCATCACCCCCCGGGCGGTGGCCCTCGCGATCGACCACGCCTTCGGGCCGGTCGGCCTGCACCGCATCGAGGTGGCGATCCGTCCCGAGAACGCGTCGTCGCTGCGGGTGGTGGCGAAGCTCGGCATCAACGAGGTCGGCTTCGCGCCGCGGTTCCTGCACATCGACGGCGACTGGCGCGACCATCGGATCTTCGCGATCACCCGCGAGGAAGCGCCGTTGGGACTGCTGAAACGCCTCCTAACCGCGGAATCACACCAGTCACACGAGTGATCTCCCGACACACCGCCACGCCTGCGGGCCGGGGCCTGACTGCGCTCGTATCGTCATCATCGTGGACCTGTCAGCAATCATCTTCGTGGTGCTCGCGCTCGCGTGGGCCGTCTACCTGATCCCCAAGGCACTCAAGCACCACGACGAGCTGGCGAGCGACCGCCTGGTCGAGGGTCACTCGGACAAGGTGCGCATCCTGTCCCGCAGGTCGTCGGCCGGCACCCCCGAGGTCGTCGAGGTCGAGGTCGAGCACACCGACACCGTCGAGAAGACGAGCGCCGCGCCGCCCGTCGCCGGCCCGATCGCCAGCCCCATCGCCAGCCCCATCGCCGGGCCCATCGCCAGGCCACTCGTGACCCGCGCCTCGGCCCGCCGGGCCGCGCAGCGCCGGCGTCGTGTGCTCGGCGCGCTGCTCCTCCTGCTGGCCGTCGTCTGGGGCCTGGACTGGCTCGCCTACGTGCCGTTCTGGTCGCCGGTCGCCCCCGCGGCGCTCGTGGTCGCCTGGCTGGTCCTCGCCCGTCTCTCGGTGCGCCGGCAGACGGCCCGTCGCTCCACCTCCGCGGCGCCGACGACCGCAGTCCCGGTGGTGGCCACGCAGACCCGCGTCCACGTCGAGGCCCCGGCCAAGTCGCAGGACCTCGTCGACCTGCTGACCGAGGACACGACCGGACTCCAGCGCGACGAGCTCGAGGCCGCCCTGGCGAAGGAGGGTTCGCTGTGGGACCCGCTGCCGCTGACGCTGCCGACCTACGTCAACAAGGCCCGCGCCCGTCGTACGGTCCGGACGATCGAGCTCACCGGCATCAACAGCTCCGGCCACGACCAGGCCGACACCGCCCTGGCCCGTGAGGCCGCCGAGGCGACCGGCGCCACCGAGGACGGCGACCCGGGCCAGCGCAAGGTCGCCGGCGCCTGACCCGATTCGGGCGTGGGCCCGTCCGGTGGTAACTTTTCCCTCGCGCTGAACGGCGCATGGGGCTGTGGCGCAGTTGGTAGCGCGTCTCGTTCGCAATGAGAAGGTCAGGGGTTCGAATCCCCTCAGCTCCACCATTCATCGTTAGCCAGGTCGGTGTCGCAGTCGGCATGTTGTCCAGACCACTGCGGACCACTGGTCGCTACCCGTTGCGCAGGGGGGCGACCAGGAGCAATGTGAGTGGCCTCGGAAAGAGGTTGACCCATGGCAACTGCACGCCGCATCGCAACGTCCTCAGTGCTGGTCCTCGTCACCAGCCTCGGCCTCACGGCGTACGCCGGACCGTCCGCGGTCGCGTCGTCGAAGCCGCCGCCGATCGACCCCGGTCAGCACCAGACGCACCCCCGGTTGAAGATCGCCGCTCCGGACCATCGCCGCAATCCCGGACTCAAGGCGATCCTCTCGGAGAAGGACGCCGACCGGGGCGTCGAGGACCCCGCGCAGTCCGCCCTGTGTCAAGCGGGAGTCGGCAAGCCCAACCCCTACCGCAACCCGTTCCCCAACATCGACCAGATCGTCGGCGACACGATCGTCCCCATCGGGACCCAGGCGGGGTGCAGCGCCCCACAGAACGAGGACACGATCGCCGTCAACCCCGAGAACCCCCGCAACCTGGTCGCCGGGACGAACGACTACCGCGTGTTCAACAGCCGCGAGCAACGCAACGACGGCTCCGGTTGGGCCTACACCACGTTCAACGGTGGTAGGACGTGGAAGAACGTGCAGCTGCCCCACCTGACCTTCCAGACCGGGGGGACTGGGGCGTTCGCGCAGATGGACTCGGCCGGGGACCCCGTCGTGGCGTTCGGCCCGCACAACACCGTCTACTACGGGAACATCGTGTTCAGCCGCGGCACGCCCGCCGGCAACGGCACCGAGGCCGCCAACGGGATCGCGCTCAACGTCTCGCACGACGGCGGGCTCCACTGGAGCGAGCCACTGCTGATCCAGGCCGACGGGGTGACCCGCTCGGGAACCCTGACGCCCAGCAGGATCTTCAACGACAAGATCTGGCTGGCCGCGGACCGGCACAACGGGCGGGTGTACGTCACCTGGACCCGGTTCGCCGACACCGCCGACGGTGGCTACCTCGAGTCGCCGATCGTGCTCGCGGCGAGCAATGACTACGGTCGCTCGTTCGGACCGCGACGACGGGTGGACTCGACCCTGACCGGGTTCAAGCCGGGCGGCCTCACGCCGTACTCCCAGGGCTCCAACCCGCAGGTCAGCCGCGACGGCACCCTCCACATCGCCTACGAGGGTGAGCAGTGCGCCACGCTGGCGTGCGACCAGTTCGGCACGACCGACCGCGACGTGACGGTGGTGGCGAGGTCACGGGACCACGGGCGCACGTTCACCAAGACCATCGTGGACACGAACTACGACTTCCCGTTCAACGAGCCGCTCGGCACCGCGACGCTGACCGGCGAGAACTTCAGGGTCAACAGCTACCCCCAGCTGGCCTACGACGACCGCACCGATCAGCTGGCCGTGACGTGGAGCGACGACCGGAACGGCCGCTACGACCCGCAGACCGGGGAGTCCCTCCGGTCCAACGGTGACAACCTGCTGTCCCTGTCCAAGGCCGGCAGGCGGTGGACGAAGCCTCGGGTGCTGGGGACGGCGCAGGACGAGGTGTTCGGGGCGGTGGCCATCCAGGACGGGACCGTCGCCGTCTCGTCGTACACCCGCCACTACGCGGGCAACGGCAGCGTGGACCTCGACTACGCGTTCTGGTCCTCGAGCAAGGGCAGGCGTCACGGCCGGTTCGACCTCCGGCGCGTCACCACCCAGTCGTCCGACCCGCAGATCCAGTTCGTCGGGGCCGACGACGCGGGCAACGAGGTGCAGGGTCTGTTCATCGGCGACTACACCGCCGTGGCGCTCGGCAAGGACGGGGTGCTGCACCCGAACTGGACCGACTTCCGGGGCAAGCCCGGCACCACCGCCCCGAACCAGGACGCCTACACGCAGGCCTTCCGGATCGACTAGCTGTGATGCCCAGCCAGGTTGTTCAACCTGGTGATGGGTGCGGGTTTCCCGATTGCTGAGTGGGGTCGGTGTTGGTCGTACTGGTGGATCCATGCTGGCAGAACGGCTAGTTGCCGAAGTAGGCGCTCGTGGCGCGGAGCTGGTGCACCGTGATCCTGCGGGACTCGGCCGCCGTCACGCGCCACCGGGCGGGGACCGCGACGCGGCACTCGTCAGCGCGGCAGTCCTGGTAGTCCTCGTAGAGCGCCTTCAGCTCCCGCACCTTTCCGGCGTACGACGGGTCCCGGTTGAGGTTCTTCAGCTCCAGCGGGTCGGTCTGCAGGTCGTAGAGCTCGGTCTCCCCGGTGGAGTAGCGGGTCAGCTTCCACCGACCCAGGCGCAGTCCCCGGGTGTCGAGGGGGGAGCGACCCAGCTTGAACTGCTCGGCGTAGCGGCCGAAGCCCATGGCCCCCTCGGTGACGATCGGCCGCCGCCAGCCCCGGTCGCCGTCGCGGACCAGCGGGATGAACGAGGTCCCGTCGGCCCCGGGCATCGCCGTCCCGGCGTACGCCGCGAGCGTGGGCGCCAGGTCGATGGTGGCGACCGGGTCGTAGCGCCGGCCATGGGGTACGCCGGGCCCGGCGACGATCAACGGCACCCGCAGCGACGGCTCGTGCAGGTTGGTCTTGCCCCCGCGCCGACGGTGCTCCCCGAGGTAGTAGCCGTTGTCCGAGGTGAACGCGATGACGGTGTGGCCGAGCTGCTTGAGCGTGCGCAGGTGGGCGATCGTCCCGCGGATCTGCACGTCGAGGGCGTAGAGCGCCTCCGCGCGCTGCCGGGTCACCGTGGTCTCGGCCGCCTTCTCCGTCGCGGTGAGCTCGGGCAGCTTGCGCAGGTAGTTGGGCTTGTCGCCGACGTCGGCCTCTGCCGAGCCGGTCCTCGGCGTGCCGAGGCCGTGCGTGATCCGGCGGTCGAACCGGCCCTTCACCCAGTCGGGGCGGCCCGGGGTGTCCCACTCGGTGAACTGGCCGTCAGGCCGTCGCGTCGGCGCGGGATCGTCCGACTCCACGGGCAGCCCGTGGTGCGGGGCCGTCGGCGTCCAGAGCATGAACCAGGGCTTCGTGCCCTTGCTGAACGCGGTCATCAGGCTGCGTGCCTGCCCGGCCTGGACGTCGGTGGAGTACTGGCCCGGGAACGAGTGGATGGTGCCGTTGATGTTCTGGACGAGCTTGTCGTAGGAGTACGTCCCGCCGCCGTAGTCGGGGCTGTCGAAGTCCCACAGGTGGTCGCTGCCGGCGTACCACTGGTCCCAGCCCGGCGGGACGTAGCGCAGTGACGACTGGTCCGAGCGGAGGTACTGCTCGCCGTAGCCGTTGAGGTACTTGCCGACCAGGGCCGTCCGGTAGCCCGCCCCCTGCAGCTGGGTTGCGATGGTGCGCTTGTCCTTGAACGCCGCGAAGCCGTAGGGCTCGAGGTGCGTGTAGACCTCGTGGTTGTGGGTGTACTCCCCGCTGAGCAGGCTCGATCGCGACGGGCAGCACAGCGGGTTCGGCGCGAACGAGTTCTCGAAGGTGAGGCCCCGGTCCTGGAGCAGGTGGCGCACGCTCGGCATCCACTGCAGGTCGTCGTAGCGCATGTCGTCGGTCTCGATCACCAGCAGGTTGGGGCGCTGGGCGGGTTTGGCCAGGACGGGCGAGGCACCCTCCGCGTGCGCGGCCCGCGCGTCGTGCTGCGAGGTGGCCGTCCGGTGGTGCGCCAGGGCGGACAGTCCCGCCGAGCCGCAGGCGACCGCCGAGGACCCCACCAGCGCGGCGAGCGCGAGTCGGAGCACGGCGGACTGGGGGCGGTGAGGAGGAATGGGAGGTCCTAAGGTCGATCAGCAATAGCGCCTAAGTCTAGCGTCTTAGTCGATAAAGTGCAGGCGCGCGCCCATTCTCGGTGCCGGCCGGCCGCCACGCCCCGAGTGCAGCCAGTGGCTGGGTGGTGTTACCTGGCTCACAATCAGGAGCGGCTCCGCCGTGCCCTTCCGATGGCCCGATCGTTTAGTGCAGACAGAGCCCCGGTTGCCGTCCGGGGGGAAGGCGGCCGGGGCTCGCGGGTGGCAGGGCGGGAAACGGGAAGAACCACCCGCGCGGGCCCCGTCGGGGGGAAGGGGCTACGCGGGTGGTCCGCTCCCTGGAGAGCGATTGGGGTCTTCCCTCGCTGGCGTTGGCTAAACCCGCCGGGCAGGCTTTGGTGTCCGGAGGGCGGAGGGCTAGGGTCCGAGCGTGCTGGACCGGGTGCTCATCCTGCTGATCGTGCTCCTGCTGTCCGGGCTCACCTTCGGGCTGGTGGCGGGCCACGGCCCCTGGGCCGGCCCCGAGCTGGTCGGCGTCTCCCAGACGCATGGAGTCAACGAGGGCGACCTGCCCGTCCTGGCGGCCTGGGCGTTCGGCATGATCTGCTGCGGCCTGCTCTGGAGGCGTCGCTAGCCCGGACGGGCTCGCCGTCCCCGCCGCGGCGTGACTAGGGTCGAGGCATGACCGACAACGCTCCCGAACGCCTGCCCTGCGGGTCCTGGCCCACCCCGATCACCGCCGGGCTGGTGGTGCAGCAGGCGAGCTCGATCGGTGCCGTGGCCGTGGACGGTGCGGACGTCTACTGGTCCGAGCTGCGACCGCACGAGGGCGGCCGCACGCAGATCGTCCGGAAGTCGCCCGGGGCGGAGCCCGTGGACGTGCTGCCCGCCGGCGCCAACGCGCGCACCGCCGTCCACGAGTACGGCGGGGGCGCGTGGTGGGTCGCGAACGGCGTGGTCTGGTACGTCGACTGGTCGGACCAGCGGCTGCGCAAGGTCGAGCCCGGTGCCGAACCGGTCCTGGTGACCCCGGAGGCCCCCGAGGGTGGGTCGGTCCGCTGGGCCGACGGTGACGTGCACCCGGTCGACGGGCGGGTGGCGGTGGTCCGCGAGACCCATCCCGTCGGGGGGCGCGGCGCCGTGGACGTGGTCAACGAGATCGTCGTGCTCGACCACGCGGGGGAGCAGGACACCGTCGTCTCGGGACCGGACTTCGTCTCCGACCCGCGCTGGTCGCCCGACGGGGCGGCGCTCGCCTGGCTGGAGTGGGACCACCCCTCGATGCCGTGGGACTCCTCGGCCCTCAAGGTGCAGAACGGCCTCGGGGTGGTCACCGTCGCCGGTGGCGTGGACGACGCGGTCGAGGGGATCTGCCAGCCGCAGTGGGCGCCCGACGGCTCGCTGTGGTTCTGCTCCGACCGCGCCGACTGGTGGTGGCTCTACCGCTGGACGCCCGCGGGCGGCGTCGAGGAGATGTTCACCGAGCCCGGTGACGTCGGGGCGCCCAAGTGGACCTTCGGACACCAGCGCTACGCGTTCCTCGCGGACGGCCGGGTCGTCCTGGCGGTGCTCCACGAGGGCGTGGACTCGGTCCGGCTGCTCGGCGAGAACGGATCGAGCACCGCGCTCCCGGTCGGTGCCACCAGCGTCGCGGACGTGGCGGCCTCGGGCGCCGAGGTCGTGCTGATCGGCTCCTCGCCGGTCGAGGAGGAGGCCGTGCTGCACCTCGCGGTCGACGCTCCCGAGCAGGTGGAGGTGCTGAGCCCCCGGCGCGAGCTGGGCATCGACCCCGAGTGGTACGCCGGGCCCGAGCACATCGAGTTCCCCGGCGGCGACGGGCGGCCGACGTACGCGAACTTCTACCGGCCCACCAACCCCACGGCCCAGCCGCTCGAGGGGGAGCTGCCCCCGTTGATCGTGATGATCCACGGCGGCCCCACGTCCAACGCGACGTCGACCCTCTCGCTGGCCCGGCAGTTCTGGACGAGCCGCGGCTTCGCGGTCGCCGACGTGGACTACGGCGGCTCGACCGGCTACGGACGGGCCTACCGCGACCGGCTGCAGGGGCACTGGGGGATCCTCGACGTCGGCGACTGCGTCGCCGTGGTGCGCTGGCTCGGGGAGCAGGGCTGGGTCGACCCGGCGCGGGCCGTCATCCGCGGCGGCTCGGCCGGCGGCTTCACCGTGCTGATGGCGCTGGCCGTCTCCGACGTCTTCGCCGCCGGCGCCGACTACTTCGGGGTGGCCGACGTCGAGGCCCTCGCGCTGGAGACCCACAAGTTCGAGTCGCGCTACCTCGACGGGCTGATCGCGCCGTACCCCGAGGGGCGGGACGTCTACACGGCGCGCTCGCCGCTGACGCACCTCGACTCGCTCACCTCGCCCCTGGTCGTGCTCCAGGGCTCCGAGGACAAGGTGGTGCCGCCGGCGCAGTCGGAGATGATCGTCGCCGCCCTGCGCGAGAAGGGCCTGCCGGTCGCCTACCGGCTCTACGAGGGAGAGCAGCACGGCTTCCGGCAGGCGGAGAACATCCAGGACTCGCTGGAGGCCGAGCTCTCCTTCTACTCCCAGGTGCTGGGCTTCGACCTGCCAGCGGGGGAGAGCATCCCCCCGCTGGAGATCGAGAACCTCAGACGCTGACCAGCTCCTCGTCCTCCGCGCGGTGGCGGCCGTCGTCGGCGTGCTGCAGGTGCGGGCGGACCAGCTGGGCGCCCTCGACGTCGACGTTGGGCAGCAGCCGGTCGAGCCACTTCGGGAGGTACCACGCCTTCTCACCGAGCAGGTGCATCAGCGCTGGGATCAGCGCCATCCGCACCACGAAGGCGTCGAAGAAGACGGCGATCGCCAGGGCGAAGCCCATCGACTTGATGATCGGCTCGTCGATCAGGATGAAGGCCGCGAACACCGAGATCATGATGACCGCGGCGGCCGCCACGACGCGGGCGCTGTTCCGGAAACCGTCGACGACGGCCTCGTGGGTGGTGGCGCCGTGGACGTGGGCCTCACGCATCCGGGTGACCAGGAAGACCTGGTAGTCCATGGCGAGCCCGAAGACCAGCCCGATCAGGAAGATCGGCATGAAGCTGACGATGGGCTGCCCCTCCATCAGGCCGAACGCGCCCTCCTGGAACACCGCGACGGTCGCACCGAGGGTGGCCAGCACGGAGAGCAGGAACCCGAAGGTCGCCGTGAGCGGGACCAGGATGGAGCGGAAGACCAGCATCAGCAGCAGGAACGCGAGCCCCACGACCACCGCGAGGTAGATCGGCAGCGCGTGACTGAGCCGCTCGGACACGTCGGTCGTGATCGCGGTCAGGCCGGTCACCCCGATCGTGGTGCTGGTGATGCCCTCCACCGCGGACTGACCGTTCCGCAGCTCGGCGAGCAGGTCCTCGGTGCGGGTGTCGTCCGCGCTGTACCTCGGCGTCACCAGGATCTGCGCGCCGGTGTTCGCCTCGTTGACGGCGACGATCTGCGCGTTGCTGACGCCCTTGGTCTTCGCCGCCCAGGCCACGACGTCGCCGAAGGCCTGGCTGCGCTGGGCCTTCTCGACGTTGCGGGCGTCGACCACCATCAGGAGCGGGGCGTCGCGACCGGGGCCGAACGCCTTGGCGCTCAGGTCGGAGGCCTGGCGCTGCGTGGTGGTCGTGGAGGCGGTGCTGTCCGACGGGAAGGCCAGGTGCAGGCTCTTCAGCGGGACCGCCAGGGCGCCCAGGGCCACCACCACGAGGATGACGACGGCGACCGGTCGGCGGCCGACGATGCGGGCCCAGCGGACCCCGTTGTTGAGCACCTTGCCCCGGTCGTCGCGCTTGGGGCTGGTACGCCGTACGCGGGCCCCGAAGGCCTTGGACTTGGTCAGCCCGAGGACGGCCGGCAGCAGCGTCAGCGCCACCATCACCGCGATGAACACGGTGCCGGCGGCCGCGATGCCCATGGTCGTCAGGAACGGGATGCGGGCCACGGCGAGGGCAGAGAGCGCGATCAGCACGGTGAGGCCGGCGAAGACGACGGCCGAGCCGGCGGTGCCCACGGCCACGCCCACGGCCTCCTCGCGGTCGTCGGTGTGGTCGAGCTCGCTCCGGTAGCGCGACAGGATGAACAAGGCGTAGTCGATGCCGACCCCCAGGCCGATCATCGTGGCCAGGGTCGGCGTGGTGGAGCCGATGTCCATGAACGCGGTCATCGCGGTGATGCCGGTGATCCCGAGGCCGACGCCGAACAGCGCGGTGAGCACGGGGAGTCCGGCGGCCACGAGCGAGCCGAAGGTGAGGATGAGGACCAGGATCGCGACCGCGATGCCGATCAGCTCGGACTTGCCGCCGAGCTCGGGCTGGGCCGTGGTGCCGGAGCCGTTGGCCTCGACGACGAGCCCGTGGCTGCGCGCCTCGGCCATGGTCCTGGTCAGTGCGTCGATCGTGGCCGGCTCGACGTCGGCGACGGTCTTGACGTCGAAGTCCCAGGTGATGGTGCCGACCCGACCGTCCTTCGACAGCGGCGAGAGGGCCGCGGCGTTGGCCTTGGCCACGGCGACGTCGCTGCCGCTCTTCTCGGCGGCGGCCACGAACTGCTGCTGCTGGGCGGTAGCGGCGGCCACGGGGTTGCTGGGCGCGGGCTTGAGGGGGTCCTTGCCGTCCGGCATCTGCGGGAGCCCGGCCAGGCCGGCGACGAGGGCGTCGACCTCGCTCGTGTGCTCGGCGAGCGTCTCACCCTCGGGCGCCGAGACGACGACCTTGACCGAGGCCTCGTCGAAGGCGTCCTTGGACCCGGGGAACAGCTCCGACTGGAGGGTGGCCGCGCGCTCGGACGGGATGCCCGGGATCGAGAAGGAGTCGCTCATCGGCTTGGAGAGCGTGCCGGCCACGGTGCCGACCGCGAGCATCGCGATCAGCCACCCGGCCAGGAAGAACGGCCAGCGCCGGTAGGCGATCTTGCCGAGGCGGTAGAGCAGGGTTGCCATGCGAATCTCCTGGGGTGTCGTGCCGGATGGCGCAAGAACGGGGCTGTGGCGGGGCGGAACAGGTCAGGCGAGCAGCTGACGAGCCGCGTGCAGCACGTCGTCGTAGGCCTCGGTGAGAGGCCGGTCGTGGGGGTCGACCAGGAAGCGGTCGAGGGCCGCGTCGAACAGGCACGCCAGCAGGCGTACGGCGACCTGGGCGCGCTGCTCGTCGAAGGCCGCCCCCTCACGGGCGCGGATCTCGTCCACGATCTGCCCGGTGACCACCAGGAAGCGGTCGTGGGCGCAGGACAGCAGCCGGGGGTGGGTGAGCAGGATCCGCCGGGTCCGGGTGACGTCCTCGCGGCTGAACTCCTGGGCGTCCATCAGCTCGGTGGCCAGCTCCCGGAGGTCGCCCACCAGGTTGCTGCCGGCGCCGCGGGTGCGGAACCGCTCCAGCGCCTCGTCGGAGAGCTTGGGGGAGTCCCCGAGCACCGCGTCGATCTTGCTCGGGTAGTAGTTGAACAACGTGCGGCGAGAGACGCCGGCCGCCTCGGCCAGCTCCTCCATCGTGAAGCCCTCGAGGCCGTGCTGCTCGGTGAGCTTCTGTGCGCACACGGAGATCCGGTACGACGTCGCCTGACGCCGCCCCTCCCGCGATGTTGCACTCTGGCTCATGCAGTGCAGTTTTGCACTCTTCGCCAAGGAGTGCACAACCCGGAGGGTGTGATCCTGCCCACCCGCCCGGGGCGATGGTCGCAACAGGCGACCGAGCCGGCCGGCGGTCCGCACCGTCCAGCTCCAGGTGATCCCGGAGATCCGGTAGGCGAACGTCGAGGGGCGGTCGACCACGATGGCGATGCCGGTCTTGCGGTGGATGCGGCAGGGCTACGCGCGCCAGGGGTTCGACGGCATCGAGGACCTGCTCGTCGACTGAGGCCGGTGCCCGCATCCTGCCCGGACCTGCCCGGGTCGTGCCCGGTGCGCGCGGGCTGGTGTCGCCCGTCGTGGATGCGGGTACGGCGCCGGGTGAGCGACACCACACCCGGAGGGCCGATGAGCCAGACGAAGACGCACGGCGAGACACGGCCGGGAACGCTGAACGGGCTGATGCTCATGGTGGCCGTGGTGTCCGCGGTCAGCGGCCTCCTCTACGGCTACGACACCGGCATCATCTCGGGTGCGCTCCTGCAGATCGGCAAGGAGTTCGACACCGGCCACGCGATGGAGCAGTCCATCGCCGCCGGCATCCTGCTCGGTGCGGTCATCGGCGCGCTCACCTGCAGCCTGCTCTCCGAGCGCTGGGGCCGGCACAAGACCATCCTGCTGATCTGCTCGGTCTTCATCGTCGGCAGCCTGTGCTGCTCGATCGCTCCCACCGCGGTGCTGCTGGCCCTCTCGCGGGTGCTGCTCGGCTTCGCCGTCGGCGGGGCCACCCAGACGGTGCCGATGTACGTCGCGGAGATGGCGCCCGCCGGGATCCGTGGGCGGCTCGTGCTCTGCTTCCAGCTGGCCATCGGGGTCGGCATCGTCATCTCCACCGTGGTCGGCGCGAGCGAGAAGGTGGACTGGCGGATCTCGATCGGCTCGGCCGCGGTGCCCGCGCTGGTGATGCTGGTGCTGCAGCTCCGCCTCCCCGAGAGCCCGCGCTGGCTGGTCAAGCAGGACCGCAGGGACGAGGCCGAGCAGGTGCTCCGGCGGGTGCGCCCCGACGGCTTCGACATCGACCAGGAGCTGGACGAGATCGTCGCGGTCGAGGAGCGCAAGCAGGAGACCAGGAGCAGCCACCGGGGCTGGAGCGGCCTGCGCCAGCCCTGGGTGCGCCCGGCCCTGGTCGTCGGGTGCGGCATCGCCGCGTTCACCCAGCTGTCCGGGATCGAGATGATCATCTACTACGCGCCGACGATCCTGACCGACAACGGCTTCTCGACCTCGGCGGCGCTTCGGGTCAGCGTGGCGCTCGGCGTGACCTACCTGGTGATGATGATCGTGGGGCTGGTCGTCGTGGACAAGGTCGGTCGTCGACGGCTGACGCTGATCATGGTGCCGGGGGCCGCGATCAGCCTGTTCGCGCTGGGGACCTTCTTCGTCACCGACAACGCCGGCAAGGACAACATCCCGTTCCTGATCGCCTGCCTGATCGTGTTCATGTTCTTCAACGCCGGCGGCCTGCAGCTGATGGGCTGGCTGACCGGATCGGAGATCTACCCGCTCGCCGTACGCGGGGCCGGCACCAGCGTGCAGTCGGCCACCCTCTGGGGCACGAACCTGCTGATCACGCTCACCCTGCTCACCATGATCGACCTGTTCGGGGTGGGCCAGGTCTTCTGGCTCTACGGCCTGTTTAACGTCGCCGCGTGGGTCTTCGTGTGGCGACTGCTGCCCGAGCTGACCGGGCACAGCCTCGAGGACATCGAGCAGCACCTGCAGGACGGGGAGTTCCGGCCGAAGGACTTCGCCTCCTGAGATCCACGTCGGCGTGAACCGACGCCGGGTTTTCACGTGGTATTCGCCACATCGACCGAGTGTGAGGCCTAGTGTCGGATCATGGCCCCGGCAGACACCGCCGTCAGGCCCGGGGCGCCGCAGCTCCCGGCCCAGGCGTCGGTCGCGTTCCCTGCGCTGCTGTGGGCGCTTCCCGGACTGGTCCTCGCGGTCGCCGGGTTCTTCCATCCGATGCACCTCACCCACGCCAGCTCGCACACCTGGTGGGGCCTGCACGTCGCCGGTCTGTTCGCGTTCCCGCTGGTGGGCGTCGCCCTGATGGCGCTATTC
The DNA here is from genome assembly GCA_025964795.1 of Marmoricola sp. Classification (GTDB taxonomy): domain Bacteria; phylum Actinomycetota; class Actinomycetes; order Propionibacteriales; family Nocardioidaceae; genus Marmoricola. The sequence continues at coordinate 22,440 of JAOPYC010000020.1, read as the reverse complement.
CGGGGACGCCGCGACCCGCTGGCCGTCGTGGCCGTGCTCGCCGCCTTCGTCTACGCGACCGCCTACACGGCCCTCGACGTCATCAACGGGATCGGGGCCGGCTACGTGACCTGGCGGCTGGACGCGATGGCGCCCCGTCCGGACGAGGTCCGCTCCCTGTTCGCCATCGGCGGGCCGATCGGTGAGGTCGGCTCCTGGGCCCTGCTCCTGACGGCCGGAGTGGTGGTGCTGGACGCCGTCTCCCGTCAGGGGCGGTGGGCGCTGCCGGGCGTGGTGCTGGTCCCCGGGGCCTGGATGGTGCACACCGACCACATCTTCTGGCCGGTGGGCGCGATCGGCATCGGGCTGGTCGGGGTGGGGACCGGCTGGCTCGCGGGGGTACGTATACCCCGTTAAAAGGTTTAAGAATAGCTATGTCCGTTTTGCAAGTTTTGGGGTATGTTGTCGGTCTAGTCCACATCAACGACCAGGGAGGGTCGCCATGCTGGCAGTCGCACCGGTATCCGTGATGTTGCTCGGAGTGCTCGGGATGTTCATCATCGCGTTCGCCGTCACCCGGATGACCATGCTCGAGCGCAAGGTCCAGCGCCCGGCGCTCCGCGAGCCCACCACCCGCACCTTCGCCGGCTCGGGCGTCTGAGGCTCCTCTAGATCCACCGCTTGAACCACATGCGTTCGAGCCACTCGCGGTTGGTCACCAGCTGGTCGGTCCAGATCGGCCAGAACCACGCGAACGCCAGCATCACGGCGACGAGCACACCTCCCACAAGGCCCGCCCCGACCTTGCGTCGCAGCGCCGAGGCGTCGTGTCGGCCCAGCAGCTCACCGAGCAGCAGGGTCGCTCCCAGGACGACGAACGGCAGGATCGTCACCGCGTAGTAGCTGAAGATCGGCCGGTCGTCGTACCGCAGCCAGGGCAGCCACGTCGTGGCGATGCCGACCGTGACCAGGCCGTAGCGCCAGTCGCGACGTGCCACCCAGGCCACCACCGCCCACAGGGCGGCGAGGGTGCCGAACCACCACACGACCGGGTTCCCCAGCAGCAGCACCTGGCGCAGGCAGGTGCTCCCTGCCGCGGCGGCGCAGCCCTGGTCGCCGGGGGCGATGTCGAGCTGCGCGTCCACCCCGACGGGACGGTTCAGCACCAGCCAGCCCCACGGGTCGGACTGGTAGACGTGCGTGCTGGTGTTCAGGAAGCCGGTGTGGAAGGCGTAGACGTCGTGGTGGTAGTGCCACAGCGAGCGCAGCGACTGCCAGAGCTCGGGGAAGAACCCGTGGGCGTCGTGCGCGAGATAGCTGCCCCAGTAGGGGCCGTACTGCGTGTTCGACAGCGACTTCTCGTAGACGTCGGCGTGCAGCAGCCAGCCGGTCCAGGTGGCGACGTAGACCAGCAGCGGGACCAGGACGACGTACGCCAGGGCCGGGAGCGCGTCCACGATCGCGGACTTGAGCAGCGCCCGGCGTACGCCGAAGGAGCGGCGGGCGCCCGCGTCCCAGACCCACATCAGCAGCCCGAAGGCGGCCAGCGGGTAGAGCGCCGACCACTTGGTGCCGACGGCCAGCCCCCAGCAGATCCCCGTCGCCAGCCGCCACGGACGCCACAGCAGGAGCGGACCCCAGGAGGGGGGGCCCAGCTGCGATCCTGTCGGCACCACGCGCGCCATCCGGGCGCGGACCCAGTCGCGGTCGGCCACCATGCAGCTCACCGCGCACAGCACGAAGAACGCGACGAAGACGTCGAGCAGGGCCAGCCGGGAGAGCACCAGCTGCAGGCCGTCGAAGCACATCAGCAGCCCGGCGACCACGCCGAGCAGCGTGGACCGGGTGACCCGGCGGGCCAGCCGGATCATCACCAGCACCATCAGCGACCCGACGATCGCCGAGGCGATCCGCCAGCCGAACGGCGTCATCCCGAAGACGCTCTCGCCCAGGGCGATCAGCCACTTGCCCAGCTCCGGGTGCACCACCATCTCCGGGGTCCCGTTCCACAGCCCCGAGGTGTGCCCGGCCAGGATCTGGTCGTTGGCCTTGTCGACGTAGTTCTGCGCGTAGCCGTTGTGCAGCAGCGACCAGGCGTCCTTCGCGTAGTAGGTCTCGTCGAAGAGGAACGCCTTCGGCCGGCCGAGGTCCCACAGCCGCAGGAAGGCGGCCAGCAGCGTGACGGCCACGGTGGCCACCCAGGCGATCACCGGGTCCTGGTCGGTGGCGCGCAGCCGGGCCCGCGTCGCCGCGCTGGGGACCAGGTCGCCGTCGGCCGTCCGGGAGAGCCCGACGGTGCGGTCCAGCCGGGCAGGGATGCTCACGAGCGAAAGGCTAGTGCTGCTGCCATGATCGGACGCATGACGCAACCGCCGACCGGCGTGCTGGTGCTCGCCGCGACGCCCATCGGGCGGGTCGACGACGCCTCGCCCCGGCTCGCCACCGAGCTGGTGGGGGCCGACGTGGTGGCCGCCGAGGACACCCGCCGCCTGCGCCGGCTCACCAGCGAGCTCGGCATCGAGCTCCCCGGCCGGGTCGTCTCCTACTTCGAGGGCAACGAGCACCTGCGCACCGAGTCGCTGGTGGAGTCGCTGGTCAACGGCGACCGGGTGGTGCTGGTGACCGACGCCGGCATGCCCAGCGTCTCGGACCCCGGGTTCCGCCTGGTCGCCGCTGCCGTGGAGCGCGGCATCCTCGTGACCAGCATCCCCGGCCCCTCCGCGGTGCTCACGGCCCTCGCCGTCTCGGGGCTCCCCGTCGACCGGTTCTGCTTCGAGGGCTTCCTGCCGCGCAAGCCGGGGGAGCGCACCAAGCGGCTGACCGCCCTGGCCGACGAGCAGCGGACGCTGGTGTTCTTCGAGGCGCCGCACCGCACCGCCGCCACCCTGGCGTCGATGGCGGCCGCGTTCGGCGCGGACCGGCGCGGCGCGGTCTGTCGTGAGCTGACCAAGACCCACGAGGAGGTACGCCGGGGCCCGCTGGTCGAGCTGGTCACCTGGGCGGAGGCGGGCGTCCGCGGGGAGGTGACGGTCGTCGTCGAGGGCGCGGTGGCCCCCGAGCCGGTGACCGACCCGGCGACCCTGGCCGCGCTGGTGGTCGAGGAGGAGGAGCTGGGCGCCTCCCGCAAGGACGCGATCCTAGACGTCGCCCGTCGTGCCGGCGTGCCGAAGCGGGTCGTCTACGACGCGGTCCACCGGCCGTGATCGACCCGATGCCCGAGGTGCCGCAGCCGCTGCCGCACCCGGTCGTGGACAACCACTGCCACCTCGACATCGGCCGCGGTGACGAGGCGGGGCTGCCGGTCGAGGAGGCGCTGGCCCGGGCCGCCTCGGTCGGGGTGACCCGCATCGTTCAGGTCGGCTGCGACCTCCCGGGCGCCCGGTGGGCCGTGGAGACGGCCGCCGCCCACCCCCAGGTCGTGGCTGCGGTCGCGCTTCACCCCAAAGAGGCGCCCCGGATCGCGGCCGAGGGGCGGCTGGAGGAGGCACTGGCGGAGATCGAGCGCCTGGCCCGGAGCAGTGACCGGGTGCGGGCGATCGGGGAGACCGGGCTCGACTACTTCCGCACCGGTCCCGAGGGTCGCGCGGCGCAGCACGGGTCGTTCCGAGCGCACATCGCGCTGGCCCGGGCGCTGGACCGGACGCTGGTGATCCACGACCGCGACGCCCACGAGGACGTCGTACGCCTGATCGACGAGGTGGGCGCCCCGGACCGCTGGGTGATGCACTGCTTCTCCGGCGACGCCGGCTTCGCCCGGGAGTGCCTCGACCGCGGAGCCCACCTCTCCTTCGCCGGCACGGTCACCTTCAAGAACGCGGAGCCCCTGCGGGAGGCCCTGCGGGTGACCCCGCTCGACCGGATCCTGGTCGAGACGGACGCGCCGTACCTCACCCCGGTGCCGCACCGCGGACGCACCAACGCCTCCTACCTGGTCCCGCTCACGGTGCGCTCGATGGCCGCGACCAAAGGCGTGGACCTCGAGGTGCTGTGCCGGGCGATAGAGGCCAACACCGACGCCGCCTTCGGCGGTCCGTGGGGTATGTGAGACCGGCCACACGTTTTGCTAGCAGTTTGCTAACTCGTGGCTACTTACCTAGGGTCGAAGGCTGTTGGCCGGGAGCAGGACGCTTTCCACCCCGGTGTGCGCCCTCCTGGGGGAGCGTGGCGCCACCGCCCTGCGGCCCGGAAACCCTGAACATCGGAGCATCGTGCGCGCATCACTCACGCACCTCAGCCGCAACAAGACCCTGCTACTCGGCCTCGTCGGAGCCATCGTCGTCGCCCTCGTGGGCACGGCCACCGCCTACGCCAGCCTGAGCAAGACCGTCACCGTCTCGGTCGACGGCAAGGCGACGCAGGTCCGCACCTTCGGCGACAACGTCGGTGACGTCCTCGCCAGCCAGGGCATCAAGCCCGACGCCCACGACTCGGTCGTGCCCGCCGTCGACACCCCCGTGAACGACGGCTCCCGCGTCGCCGTACGCCTCGGGCGGCCGCTGGCGCTGAGCGTCGACGGCGAGAAGCAGACCCTGTGGACCACCGCCACCAAGGTGTCCGCCGCGCTCGACGAGCTCGGCGTCCGCTACGGGAACGCGGCCCTCTCGGTGAGCCGCAGCGCGAGCATCGACCGCGCGGGCCTCGCCCTCGAGGTGACCACGCCCAAGCAGGTGTCCCTCAAGGTCGCCGACGGGCGGGCCACCCGCCACGACGTCGCCGCCGCGACCGTCGGCGAGCTGCTCGCGAAGCTCGGCACCAAGGTCGACCGCGACGACGTCGTACGGCCCTCGCGCAGCGCGGACCTGACCGACGGCACCCGCGTCGTGGTCACCAAGATCGGCGTGCGGACCAAGCACGTCCCCCGCGAGGCCATCCCCGCCCCGGTCACCGAGCAGAAGGACGGCTCGATGATGTCCGGTGAGAAGCAGACCGTCCGCGAGGGCCGGGACGGCGTGCGCGACGTGACCTACCAGGTCCGCTTCCGCAACGGCGAGGTCGTCAAGCGCTCCGTCGTCAAGCAGCAGACCGTCAGCCAGCCGGTCGCCACCATCGTCAAGGTCGGCACCAAGACCGTGGACACCGGTCGCTGGGACGCGATCGCCGCGTGCGAGTCCGGCGGCAACTGGGCCGCGAACACCGGCAACGGCTACTACGGCGGCCTCCAGTTCAACCTGGGCACCTGGAGCGCGTACGGCGGCTCCGGCCGTCCGGACCAGAACAGCCGCGAGCAGCAGATCGCCGTCGCCGAGCGGGTCCGGGACGCCTCGGGCGGCTACGGCGCGTGGCCCGTGTGCGGCTCCTGACGAGCACTCCACATACGCTCACCGGGTGAGCGAGCCAACTTCTGCCGGACCGAGACTGCTCGGTCCGGCAGAGGTCCGTTCACTGGCCGCCGCGCTCGACCTGCGCCCGACCAAGCAGCGCGGGCAGAACTTCGTGATCGACCCGAACACCGTGCGGCGGATCGTGCGCGACTCCGGGATCGGGCCCACCGACGTGGTCCTGGAGGTCGGCCCCGGGCTGGGCTCGCTGACCCTGGCACTGCTCGACGTCGCCGCTCGCGTGGTCGCGATCGAGGTCGACCCGGGGCTGGCCGGGTCGCTGCCGAGCACGATCGCGGACCGGGCTCCGGCGTACGCCGACCGGTTCGAGGTCGTCCTCGCCGACGCCCTGCGGGTCAGGTCGGTCCCCGGCCCGCCGCCCACGGCCCTGGTGGCGAACCTCCCCTACAACGTCTCGGTCCCCGTGCTGCTCCACCTGCTGGCGCTGCTGCCCTCGCTCGAGCGTGGCCTGGTGATGGTGCAGGCCGAGGTGGCCGACCGGCTCGCGGCCGAGCCGGGGTCCAAGGTCTACGGCATCCCGTCGGTGAAGGCCGCCTGGTTCGCCGACGTACGCCGGGCCGGGTCGGTCGGCCGCAACGTCTTCTGGCCCGCTCCCAACGTGGACTCCGGCCTGGTGGCGTGGACCCGCCGGGAGCCGCCCAGCACCGTCGTCACCCGCGAGCAGGTGTTCGCCGTCGTCGACGCGGCCTTCGCCCACCGCCGCAAGGCCCTGCGCCCGTCGCTGCGTGAGCTCGCCGGCTCGGCCGAGGCCTCGGAGCAGGCCCTCGTCGCGGCCGGGATCGACCCGATGCGACGTGGCGAGGAGCTCCGGCTGCCGGAGTTCGTGCGGATCGCGGAGGCCCTGGCGTGAGCGCCTCGGTCACCGTCCGCGCCGCGGCCAAGGTCAACCTGCACCTCGGGGTGGGTCGACCCCGGGCGGACGGCTTCCACCCGCTGGCCACCGTCTACCAGACCCTCAGCCTGCACGACGACGTCACCGCCACCACCCGGGACCGGTGGTCGGTCGACCTGGTCTGCGAGGACGACATCGACCGCGACGCCTTCCCGACGGGGGAGGACAACATCGTGGTCCGGGCCGGCCGGCTGCTCGCCGCCCACCACGGCGTGAGCCGCGCTGCGGAGCTCGTCGTCCGCAAGTCCATCCCGATCGCGGGCGGGCTGGCCGGGGGCAGCGCCGACGCCGCCGCCACGCTGGTGGCCCTCGACCGGCTCTGGGACCTGCAGACCAGCGACGGGGACCTGCTCGCGATCGCCGCCCAGCTCGGCAGCGACGTCCCGTTCGCGCTCGTCGGCGGCACCGCGCTCGGGGTCGGCCGGGGAGAGGTGGTCAGCCCGCTGCTCGACGAGGCGACCCGCTGGTGGGTGGTGGTGCCTGCCGGCACCGGGCTGTCCACGCCCGCCGTCTACCGCCACTTCGACGAGCTCTGCCCCGCCGCCGAGCTGGTGACCGTGCCCGACGAGCTGCTGACGGCGCTGGCCGACCCGGACAACCGGGTCCTGGCCGCGGCCCTGCGCAACGACCTCGAGCCGGTCGCGATCGACCTGCGGCCCGAGCTCGGCGAGCTGATCGAGGCGGGGGAGCGCGCCGGTGCGCTGCGCGGGATCGTCTCCGGGTCCGGGCCGACCTGCCTGTTCCTGTGCTCCGACCGAGGCTCCGCCGACCGGGTCCGTACGACGCTGCTCGACGCCGGTCACGCACGCGTGTTGGTCGCCCTCGGTCCGGTGTCCGGCACGCACGTGGTGGAGTACTCCTGATGGCGAACCTGTTGAACCTCGAGAAGGTCACGAAGTCGTACGGCGTCCGGATCCTGCTCGACGAGGTCAGCCTCGGGGTGGCCGAGGGCGAGCGGATCGGCATCGTGGGCCGCAACGGCGACGGCAAGACCACCCTGCTGAACCTGATGGCCGGTCGGGAGACCCCCGACAGCGGGCGGGTCTCGCTCAACCGCGGGCTGCACATCGGCTACCTCGACCAGCGCGATCTGCTCGATGACACGCACACGGTCCGCGAGGTCGTGCTGGCAGGCAAGGACGACCACGAGTGGGCCGGGGACAGCCGCACCCGCGAGGTCGTGGAGGTGCTGCTCGCGGACGTCGCCCTCGACCGCGACGTGCACGGCCTCTCCGGTGGTGAGCGTCGGCGCTGCTCGCTGGCCCGGCTGCTGCTCGACGACGTCGACCTGCTGATCCTCGACGAGCCGACCAACCACCTCGACGTCGAGGCCGTCGCCTGGCTGGCCGAGCACCTGACCCGGCGTACGTCCGCGCTGGTGGTGGTCACCCACGACCGCTGGTTCCTGGACGCGGTCTGCGAGCGCACCTGGGAGGTCCACCCCGGCGCCAACTCGGCCGGGGTCGTGGACTCCTACGACGGTGGCTACGCCGCGTTCGTCCTCGCCCGCGCCGAGCGCAACCGCCAGGCCTCGGCCTCGGAGTCGCGCCGGCAGAACCTGCTCCGCAAGGAGCTGGCCTGGCTGCGCCGCGGCGCCCCGGCCCGTACGGCGAAGCCCAAGTTCCGCATCGACGCCGCCAACGAGCTCATCGAGGACGTGCCGCCGCCCCGCGACCGGATCGAGCTCCAGCGCTTCGCCACCCAGCGGCTCGGCAAGCAGGTCGTCGACCTCGAGGACGTCGACCTGACCCGCGGGGACAAGAAGCTGCTGCAGGACGCGACCTGGCGCCTGGGTCCCGGCGACCGGGTCGGGATCGTCGGCGTCAACGGCGCCGGCAAGAGCTCGGTGCTGCAGCTGGTCGGCGGCTCGCTCCAGCCCGACCACGGCCGGGTCAAGCACGGTAAGACCATCGCGCTGGCCCACCTGTTCCAGCAGGTGCCCGCCGAGGACCCCGACGCCCGGGTGCTGCCGAGCATCGAGGACATCCGTCGCGTCACGCGCACCGCGACCGGGCAGGAGGTCTCGGCGAGCTCGATGCTGGAGCGGTTCGGCTTCACCGGCGACAAGCTGACCGCCCGCATCGGCGACCTCTCCGGCGGCGAGCGGCGTCGGTTCCAGCTGCTCAAGCTGCTGCTGGCGGAGCCCAACGTGCTGCTCCTCGACGAGCCCACCAACGACCTCGACATCGACACCCTCAACGTCCTCGAGGACTTCCTCGACGGCTGGCCGGGCACCCTGGTCGTGGTCTCGCACGACCGCTACTTCCTCGAGCGCGTCACCGACTCGGTGTGGGCGCTGATGGGCGACGGGAAGCTCTCGATGCTGCCCAACGGGGTCGACCAGTACCTCGCGGCCCGCAAGCAGGGCGAGGCGCGGCCGGTTCCGACTCCTGCGGCACCGGCACCCGTGGCGGTTCCCGCGGGGAGGTCTTCGGGGAAGGCCAAGGTCGGCGGGGCCGACGAGCGGGCGGCCCGCAAGACCGTGGCCCGGCTCGACAAGCAGCTGGCCCGGCTCAACGCCCGGGAGGCCGCGATCGCCGAGGAGATGCTCGCGAACGCCTCGGACCCGGAGAAGCTGAAGGCCCTGCACGCCGAGTCGCGCACGGTGGCCACGCAGAAGGCCGACTTCGAGCTCGAGTGGCTCGAGGCCGTCGCCCTTCTGGAGTGAGCGGTCGCCGCGTCCGACAGAATGCGGCCATGACCCTCTCCTTCTTCACCTCCCAGGGTGGCGACCTGGTTCCGGCCGACCTCGCGCGGAGCCTGTGGAGCGAGGACCAGATGCACGGCGTCGCGCTCAGCGGTGCCCTGGCCCGTGCCCTCGAGCGACAGGTCACCGAGCTCGGTCGCGACGACCTGCGGCCGGCGCGCTACACCGTGGACCTGTTCCGGCCGGCCAGGATGGTGCTGTGCCGGACCACCACCCGCGTCGTACGCGAGGGGCGGCGGCTGTGCCTGGTCGACGCGACCGTGGAGCAGGAGGGCGAGCCGGTGGCCCGGGCCAGCGGGCTGTTCCTCAAGGTCGGTGATCCCGCCCTGGGTGACGTCTGGGAGCCCACCGGGTCGCCGCAGCCGCCGCCGTACGACGTGGCGCCGCCCACCGACGACCCGCACGTGCCGCTGTTCAGCAGCGAGGGCATCGGCTGGGACCCCTCGTTCGGCGCCCACCAGAACGGCGCGCGCAAGACCACCTGGCAGGTCGGGGTGCCGGTCGTGCCCGAGGAGGTGCCCTCGGGCTTCGTGTGCGCGGCCAGCGTCGCGGACGCCACCAGCATGGTCACCAACTGGGGCGGCAACGGGGTGGAGCACATCAACACCGACATCACCCTGACGCTGGCGCGGCTGCCGGTCGGTCGCGAGATCGGCCTGCACGCGGTCGACCGGGTCACCCAGGACGGCATCGCGGTCGGCACCGTCACGGTCTTCGACCGGCAGGGCCGCCTGGGCACGGCCGTGACCACCGCGATCGCCAACGCCAAGCGCAGCGTCGACTTCGAGGTGCACGACTTCAGCGAGGACCCGCGCAGCTCCGGGGCCTGAGGGGTGGGCCCGCTGGGCCGGCTGGCCGGCTGGCTTGCTCGTCGTCGCGGCGTTGGACATGCGAATGTCGCCGTCGGGGCTGGAGTGGCGGTCTTGTGTCCCACCAGCGACATTCGCATGTCCAACCCGGGCGCAACCCATGCCCACACCCAACCCCCGCCCCCGAGCAGCGCCGCCTCAGCGCAGGGGCGCCATCAGCTGGCGGAGCAGCGCCGCCAGCCGGGTGCGGTCGTCGGCGGGCAGGCCGTCGAGCAGGTCGCGCTCGCTGGCCAGCAGCGTCTCGAAGGCGCCGTCCACGGTCTTCTTGCCCTCGGGGGTGAGCCGGACCAGGACACCGCGGCGGTCGCTCGGGTCGGGGGAGCGCTCCACGAACCCGCGCAGGGCGAGCCGGTCGACCCGGTTGGTCATCGTGCCGCTGGTGACCATGGTCTCCCTCAGCAGCGCCCCCGGCGTGAGCTGGTAGGGCGACCCCGCGCGACGCAGCGCCGCCAGCACGTCGAACTCCCAGGTCTCGACCAGGTGGGCCGTGAACGCCTCGCGCCGGGCCTTGTCCAGCAGGCGCGCGAGCCGGCTGATCCGGCTGAACACCTCCACGGGGGCGAGGTCGAGATCGGCGCGCTCGCGGGCCCACGCCTCGACCAGCTCGTCCACCTCGTCGCGTTCCACGCCCGGATTCTAGCCGGACGAGATTCTTGACATCGAGATATTCTGGGGCGATGACGCCCGACCGGAGCTTCACCTGGGACCCGGACCGCTACGCCGCCTTCACCGACGAGCGCGGCCGACCGTTCGCCGACCTCGTCGCGCGGATCGGCGCCACGTCACCGGACACCGTGGTGGACCTCGGCTGCGGCGCCGGGAACCTGACCGCCCTGCTCGCACGACGCTGGCCGCAGGCACGAGTCCTCGGGGTCGACTCGAGCGCGGAGATGATCCGGGCCGCGCCGACCGGCGCCGGGGTGGAGTTCGGCGTGGGTGACCTCCGCGACTGGTCGCGCCCGGTGGACGTGCTGGTCTCCAACGCCGCCTTCCAGTGGGTCCCCGGTCATCTCGACCTGCTGCCTCGGCTGCTCGCCTCGGTGAACCCCGGCGGCTGGTTCGCGTTCCAGGTACCGGGCAACTTCGAGGAGCCCAGCCACACCATCCGCGCGGAGCTGGCCAGCGAGCCGGCGTACGTCGAGCACACCGCGGGCGTCGCCTCCCCGGACGCCCACGACGCCGCCACCTACCTCCGGGTCCTGCGCGAGCTCGGCGGCGAGGTCGACGCCTGGGAGACCACCTACCTGCACGTCCTCACCGGGCCCGACCCGGTGTTCACCTGGGTCAGCGGCACGGGCGCCCGCCCCACCCTCCAGGCCCTCCCCACCGACCTCCGCCCGGGCTTCGAGGAGGAGTTCAAACGCCGCCTCCGCGAGGCCTACCCCGAGCAGGACGGCGCGGTCGTGATGCCCTTCCGCCGCGTCTTCGTCGTCGCCCGGGTCCGGGCTACCTGAGCAGTCAGAGCGGGGGCAGGATGGTGATGTCCTCGGTCCCGCTGGGCGCCGGGACGAACGGCTCGGCCGTCCAGCGCTGGATCACCCGCCGGTAGGTCGGGGTGTGCTGGTAGCCGCTGTGCCCCATCACCACCGGGCCGGGGTCGCCGGCGTCGTCGGGCGGGACCTCCGGGACGGGGAGGTCGAGCTCGCTGTCGACGTCGGAGAAGACCCGCCACCCCAACGGGTCCGTACGACGGAACAGGTTGATCCACTCCCCGCCCGCCGTGCGCAACCGGAACCGGAACGTGTCGCCGACGAGCGGCGGCGGGCCGGGCACCTCACCGGCGGGTCGGGGTACGTCGGGGAAGGCGTCGGTCAGGGACGGCTGGCCGGGCGTGGGTCGGTAGCCGATGGCCTCCGGGCCGAACACCCGCGGGAAGACCCGGCCGTAGAGCGCGCGGATCTGGCTGCCGTAGGTGATCATCCGGACCCGGCTCAGGTGCACCGGGTTGAGGCGGCTCACCATCGCCAGCACGATCAGCGAGCCCTGGCTGTGCCCGGAGAGGATGACCTGGTTGCGCATCGCGTGCGGCTTGTCCAGCACCCAACGCGTGCGGATCTGGAGCTCGGGCACCACGCGCTCGGCGTAGCAGGGCGGGCCGAGCGGGTGTGCGGCGCGCGGCCAGAACGTGGTCAGGTCCCAGATCACGCCGACGGCCTTGCGGGTCTTCTCGGAGCGACGGATCTGCGAGCCCAGCAGCACCAGGCCCGCTGACATGGCGACCACGAGGTACATCGAGGCCGTCGCGGCGTCGCGCGTCCACCCGACGAAGGGGAGGTCCAGCTCCCAGGGCGGGGTCCCGGACATCGAGGCGACGATGATGACCAGCGCCACCGGTGAGGTGATCGCGCCCACCACGTCGAGCAGGGTCTCGGCACGGTGCGCCAGCGCCGCGCTGGTCCGGGCCCGCAGGGCGCGGGCCCGGTCGCGGTCGGGGACCTGGTCGTCCGGGGCGCGCCCCTCAGCGAAGGGCCGCCCGACCAGGCGGGCCACCTTGCGCCGGAACAGGGCGAGGCAGGCGAGCACGCCCCCCGCCACGAGCACCAGCCACAGCAGCTGCCCGATCGGCGTCCAGATCAGCACCTGAGGCACCGCGAGCGGCACCTCGGGCGCGTCGCTGGGCGCGAGCACCACCCCCTTGCTCAGGGTCAGCGTGATCGGCGCCGCCGTGCCTGGCTTCACCGGCAGCACCAGCACGCCCGCGGAGTGGAACTGCGACTCCTCCGCGGTGCACCGGCTCTTCGTGGCGCTCAGGCAGCTGTCGGCGAGGACCAGGGTGCGCGCCGGCACGGTGAGGCTGGACCGCTCCTCGGTGAGGGTCCGGCCCCGGCCCTCGGTGAAGGCGTCGTTGCGCGCCCGGTAGGGGTCGACGGCCAGCGACAGCCCCGTCATCTCGACCGTCCCCGAGATGACCTGCGCCGAGCTGCCGGTCACCACGAGCCGGGCGTGCCGCAGGGTGACGTCGCCGGTCGCGACGAACTTGTGGGTGGCCTCGTCGCTGGCCAGGTCGATCGTGGTGGGGGCGACCCGGCGTCCGTCCACGTTGACCCGGCTGACCAGGTCACCGACCCCGTGGGAGTCCCCGTTCAGGTAGTTCGCCGTCGCGATCACCGTGCTGGAGGTGAACAGCAACGCGATCCAGGCAGCGGTGGCCAGCAGCACGGACGCGCCGGCCCCGCGCCAGGCCTTGTCGTCGTGCAGCGTGGACTTGTGCGTGTACTGCCAGCGCGCGAGCAGCAGCCAGAACAGCACCGCCACGGCAGCCGCGGCGACGACCTCCCACGCGTCGTTCGCGTCGTAGTGCCCGACCAGGCGGAGCACGATGATCACCACCACCGCCAGCACCACGCTGGAGACGACGACCACCGCCGACCGGGCCCGCATCCGGCCGCCCGTGAAGACGGCCAGGTGCAGCAGGGTGAGGCCGACGAAGGTCGCGATGAACCAGACGTTGCGCCCGGTGAAGTCGAGGGCCTCGTTGACGGCCACGGGCGGTGAGCCGGTGTGCTGGGTCGGCTGCGCGGTGGACAGGGCCAGAAGGTGCAGCAGGTAGACCAACGCGGCGACACCGAGCAGCGCGGTGTCGAACAGCGGTGTCAGGGCGCGGGCCCGGTGGCGCAGCGCGGGCAGGCCGCCGCCGTACGTCGTGGAGACGGTCGGCTCGACGTCGTCCTCGTGGGAGACGCAGACGAGGAGCGCGGCCACGAGCAGGAGCAGCGCACTCAGGGCGACCGTGGCCCAGAGCAGCAGCGCCCAGCCGGTCGGCCGGGGGAACCGGTCGGCGTGCAGCATGTGGATCCCGGAGAACGCGACCACCGTCGCGATGCCCGCGACCAGGTGGCAGCGCTGCAGTCGCAGGGTCCGCGCGGTGCCGTTCCACAGGCTGGGGTGGAGCAGCACGTGCCGGGTGGACAGCACCGGCGGCGAGTCGAGCGCGTCGGACACGCTCTCGTAGCGGCTCATCGACGTCTTCGAGAGGAACCAGAGGACGACGAGGGTGGCGATCGGCACCAGCGTGGCCAGCGCGATCCGCTGCCCGGGCTCCAGGCCGGCGACGAAGTCGAGCTGGGCCGGGATCCGGGAGCACCCGGGGACGCCGTAGCGGTAGCACTGCCAGGCGGCCAGGTCGATGGCCAGCACGCACGGGGTGAGCACGAAGAACACGGTGAGCAACAGCCCGGAGAGCCGCACGGACCGGGCGCCCCACCGGGCCTGGCCGCTGTCCCGGCCGAGCTCGAGCCGGGCCCAGTAGGCCAGGTTGACGAGCGCGAACGGCAGCAGGATCAGCCACAGGGCCCGCTTCACCCAGCCGAGGAACCCCTGCACCCCCGAGGTGAGCGCGCCCCACGAGTAGGCCTCGACGCTGACGTGCGTGCCGTCGAGGTCGCGGTAGGGGATCCGCACCCCCTTCTTCGGGCGGTAGACCCCGGTGAGCCCGTCCCCGGCCACCTGGCCGACGTCGTCACCGTCCAGTCCGAGCATGGCGCCGGGCGACGTCCCGTGAACGCCGTGCACGCGCAGCTCGACGGTCTCCAATGGGGTGCTCCCAACCTCGCAACCATGATGCAGGAGTGACGACGGTGCTGTCCTGATACGCCGCGCGCCAGATCAGGCTGGTGTAGTCAGGGAACGCCCCGGCGCACCGGTAGCCTCGTCCGCGAAATCAACATTCCCCGGTTGGTCTGCCGGCAGGGCCCGCCTGACTTTGAATCAGGACTAGCGACGTAGGTTCGACTCCTACCCGGGGAGCGTGAGCACCACGAGCCAGCCTGCCGACGCCGGGCGCGTCACCGTCATCGTCCTCGCAGCCGGTGGGGGCACCCGGATGAAGTCCAAGACCATGAAGGTGCTGCACCCCATCTCGGGTCGCAGCATGATCGGGCACGTGCTCGACGCGGTGGCGGCCCTGGAGCCCCACCGGGTCGTCGCCGTCGTGGGCAACCAGCGCGAGCAGGTCGGTCCGCACATCCTCGGGCTGCTGCCCGGCGCGGTGCTGGCGGTGCAGGAGTCGCAGGACGGCACCGGCCACGCCGTACGCATCGCGTGGGAGAGCCTGGACCCGGCCGACCGCACCGGCACCGTCCTGGTGGCGTACGGCGACACCCCCCTCCTCGAGGGGGAGAGCCTGCGGGACTTCGCCGCCGACCACGTCGCCGCCGGCCGGGGGGTCAGCATCCTGTCCGGGGTAGTGGCCCAGCCGCACGGCTACGGGCGGGTGCTCCGCGACGCCGCCGGGGAGGTCACCGGGATCGTCGAGCAGAAGGACGCCACCCCCGAGCAGGCCGCGGTCTCCGAGATCAACAGCGGGATCCTGGCCTTCGATGCGGCGTTCCTCGACAGCGCGCTGCCGCGGCTGACCAACGACAACGCCAACGGTGAGTACTACCTGACCGACACCGTCCGGCTCGCCCGCGAGGACGGCCTGGCGGTCGGCGCCTACCCGATCGCCGACGTGCTCCAGACCGAGGGCGCCAACGACCGCGTCCAGCTCGCGGCGCTGGCCCGCGAGAAGAACCGGCGCATCCTCGACCGGTGGATGCGCGACGGGGTGACGATCATCGACCCGCAGACCACGTGGATCGACGTCGACGTCCGGCTCGAGCGCGACGTGACGATCCTGCCGGGCACGCAGCTGCTCGGCGTGACCGTGGTCGCGGAGGACGCCGTCGTCGGACCGGACTGCACGCTCAAGGACGTCGAGGTCGGCGCCGGGGCCCACGTCGTACGCACGCACGGCGAGCTCGCGGTGATCGGGGCGGGGGCGGACGTCGGGCCGTTCACCTACCTGCGCCCCGGCACCGAGCTCGGCGCCGGCGGCAAGATCGGCGGCTTCGTCGAGACCAAGAACGCCAGGATCGGCGACGGCGCCAAGGTGCCGCACCTGTCCTACGTCGGTGACGCCGAGATCGGCGAGGGAACCAACATCGGAGCGGGCACCGTCTTCGCGAACTACGACGGGGTGGCCAAGCACCGCACGGTCGTGGGCCGGCACGCCCGCACGGCGAGCAACAACACCTTCGTGGCCCCGGTGCACATCGGGGACGGCGCCGGCACGGGTGCGGGGAGCGTGATCCGCGAGGACGTGCCCCCCGGGGCCCTGGCCGTGAGTGCGGGGCCGCAGCGCAACATCGAGGGCTGGGTCGCCCGGAGACGGTCCGGGACGGCGCAGGCCGAGGCGGCGGCCGCCGCCGACCGGTCCTCGGACGAGCCCGACACCCCGCCCCAGGAATGACCCGGAGTTCGCCCTGACCGGCCCGGTGGGTGACAATCGACTGACCGGCCCGTCTCGTACCACCGAGGAGCTGCACAGCGTGAGCGGAATGAAGAAGACCACCGAGAAGAACCTGATGGTCTTCAGCGGGAGGGCTCACCCCGAGCTCGCCGCCGAGGTGGTCAAGGATCTCGGCACCGAGCTGGTGCCCACGTCGGCCTACGAGTTCGCCAACTCCGAGATCTACGTGCGCTACGAGGAGTCGGTCCGCGGGTCCGACGCCTTCGTGATCCAGAGCCACACCGCACCGGTCAACGAGTGGATCATGGAGCACCTGATCATGGTCGACGCGCTCAAGCGCGCCTCGGCGAAGCGGATCACCGTGGTTCTCCCGTTCTACGGCTACGCCCGCCAGGACAAGAAGCACCGCGGCCGCGAGCCGATCTCGGCCCGGCTGATGGCCGACCTGTTCAAGACCGCCGGCGCCGACCGGCTGATCGCGGTCGACCTGCACGCCGACCAGATCCAGGGCTTCTTCGACGGCCCGGTCGACCACCTGATGGCGCTGCCGATCCTGGCCGACTACGTCAAGAAGCAGTACCGCGGCCAGAAGCTGGCCGTGGTCTCGCCCGACGCCGGCCGGATCAAGGTCGCGGAGCGCTGGTCGGCCCGCCTCGGTGGCGCCCCGCTGGCGTTCATCCACAAGTCCCGGCGGATCGACCGGCCCAACGAGACCGTGGCGAACCGCGTCGTCGGTGACGTCACGGGCCGGATGTGCGTGCTGGTGGACGACATGATCGACACCGGCGGCACGATCGTGAACGCCGCCGAGGCCCTGATGAACGACGGCGCAGCCGGCGTGATCATCGCCGCGACCCACGCGATCCTCTCCGAGCCGGCCGTCGACCGGCTGAAGAACTCTCCTGCCATCGAGGTCATCGTGACCAACACCCTGCCCCTCGCGGCCGGCACCGAGTTCGACAAGCTCACGGTGCTCTCCATCGCACCCCTCATCTCCCGCGCGATCAAGGAAGTCTTCGAGGACGGCTCGGTCACCAGCATGTTCGACGGTCACGCCTGACCCCTCCAGGCCGCCGATTAGCCCACCGGCCCGGGTGTTCTGTAAGATCGTCCAGTTGCCTCGGCGAGGGACTGACCTCCGTGATCGACGTGGCCGGATCGTGGTTCGCCATGCGCCGTGCCCCCTCTGGAGTGCGGTGCATCTCTCGTCCTCGGCCCCGAGGCAACCGCCCACGACTTACCGGACAGAGCACACGAGGAGCACGCACGCATGGCTGACAGGATCGAAGTAAAGATCACGGCGGAGACCCGCACCCAGTTCGGCAAGGGCGCCGCCCGCCGCATCCGTCGCGACGACAAGGTGCCCGCGGTCATCTACGGCCACGGCAACGACCCGAAGCACATCACCCTGCCGGGCCACGACACGATGATGGCGCTCAAGCGCGGCGGCTCCAACGCGCTGCTCTACATCGACGTCGAGGGCACCACCTTCATCGCGCTGACCAAGCAGGTCCAGGCCGACCCGATCAAGGGCTTCCTGGAGCACCTGGACTTCGTCGAGGTGAAGAAGGGCGAGAAGGTCACCGTCGACATCCCGATCCACGTCACCGGCGAGGCCAAGTCCGACGCCATGGTCGTGACCGAGCTGAACACCGTGTCGGTCGAGGCCGAGGCCACCAACATCCCCGACTTCATCGAGGTCTCCGTCGAGGAGGCCGAGTCCGGCTTCCACGTGCTGGCCAAGGACCTGGTCCTGCCGTCCGGCTCGCTGCTGCTCACCGACGACGAGGCGCTGGTCGTCAACGTCGTCCACGCGCCCACCGCCGACGAGCTCGAGGCCGAGCTCGAGGAGGCCGAGGGCGACCTGGGCATCGAGCGCGACGAGTCCGACGAGGAGATCGCTGCCGCCGAGGCCGAGGCCGAGGGCGACGGCGACGCTGCCGAGGGCGAGTCCTCCGACTCCGAGGGCTGACCCACCCGGTCGTGAGCGCCTCCGAGAACGCTTCGGACGTGTGGCTGGTCGTCGGGCTGGGGAACCCCGGCCCGACGTACGCCGGCCACCGGCACAACATCGGCTACCTCGTCACCGACGAGCTGGCTCGCCGGCTGGGCAGCGCCTGGCGCGCCCAGAAGGCGAGCCGGGCCGAGGTGGTCGAAGGACGCCTGGGTGTGCCGGGGACGACCTCGACCCGGGTGGTGCTCGGGCGACCCCGCAGCTACATGAACGAGTCCGGGGGACCGGTCAAGGCGCTGGCGTCCTTCTACAAGGTGCCTCCGGGCCGGATCATCGCGATCCACGACGAGCTCGACATCGACTTCGGCACCCTGCGCACCAAGCTGGGCGGGGGCGACAACGGCCACAACGGGCTGAAGTCGATGCGGGCCTCGCTCGGCACCGGTGACTTCTACCGGGTGCGCGCCGGGATCGGCCGGCCGCCGGGCAGGCAGAGCCCCGCCGACTTCGTGCTGTCGGGCTACAGCACGGCCGAGCGCAAGGAGCTGCCGTTCCAGGTCGACACGGCCGCAGACGCGGTCGAGTCGCTGATCACCGACGGCCTCGAGCTGACACAGCAGCGCTACAACTCCTGACCCCTCACTAGGCTGGCGCCGTGACCGACTTCGACAACGACCACCAGCTCGCCGCCTGGACCGCCACCGCGGCCGGTGAGCTGCTCCTCGACGTACGCCGCCGCGGCCTCGTCGGCCGCGAGCTCAAGGACGCCGGAGACCTCGCGGCCCACGAGCTGCTGATGAAGCTGCTCACCGAGCACCGTCCCGACGACGCCGTCCTGTCCGAGGAGGCCCACCGCGGGACCGCGTCCTCCCACGACCGGCACACCACCGACCGGGTCTGGATCATCGACCCGCTCGACGGCACCCGCGAGTTCTCCGAGCCGCCGCGCGACGACTGGGCGGTGCACGTCGCCCTCTGGGAGCGTGGTGAGCTCACCGCCGGTGCAGTCGCCCTGCCGGCGGTCGGGGTGACCCTGGACACCGGCCGGCCCCCCGTCGTACCCCCCTCCACGGGGGGCCGCCCTCGCCTGGTGGTCTCGCGCACCCGCCCGCCGGAGTTCGTCAAGGCGCTGGCCGAGGAGATCGACGGCGAGCTCGTGCCGATGGGATCGGCCGGCGCCAAGGCGATGTCGGTGATCAGGGACCTCAGCGACGCCTACGTGCACGCGGGCGGGCAGTACGAGTGGGACTCCGCGGCTCCCGTCGCTGTCGCCCGCGCCGCGGGGCTGTTCACCAGCCGGGTCGACGGCAGCCCGCTGATCTACAACCAGGACGACGTCAGCCTGCCGGACCTGGTCATCTGCCGCCCCGAGCTGTCCGAGGTGATCCTGGACTTCGTCCGCGAGCACGGCATCGACTGAGATGGCCTCTCCCGCCACCGAGATCGAGGTCGACGACAAGGTCGTCCGGGTCTCCAACCCCGACCGCGTCTACTTCCCCGAGCGCGGCGAGACCAAGCTCGACCTCGTCGAGTACTACCTCTCGGTGGGGAGCGGCATCGTCAACGCCCTGCGCGAGCGCCCGTGCATGCTGCACCGCTTCCCGACCGGGGTGTCGGGGGAGAAGGTCCACCAGAAGCGGCTGCCGAAGGGCGCCCCGCCGTGGATGGAGACGGTGCGGGTGCACTTCCCGCGCTGGAACCGGACTGCCGACGAGCTGTGCGTCACCGAGCTCGCCCAGGTGATCTGGGCGGTGCAGATGAGCACCGTGGAGTTCCACCCCTGGAACAGCCGCCGGGCCGACGTCGAGAAGCCGGACGAGTGGCGGATCGACCTCGACCCCGGACCGGACTGCCCGTGGGAGACGGTCCAGCGGGTGGCCCACGTCGCTCACGAGGTGCTCGACGAGCTCGGGGCCACCGGGTTCCCGAAGACCAGCGGCGGCAAGGGGATGCACATCTACGTGCGGATCCAGCCCGACCACGCCTTCAAGGACGTACGCCGGGCCGCGCTGGCCTTCGCCCGCGAGGTCGAGCGCCGGTCGGACGAGGTGACCACCACCTGGTGGCGCAAGGACCGCGATCCCGCTCAGCTGTTCGTGGACTACAACCAGAACGCCCGTGACCACACCATCGCGGCCGCCTACTCCGTGCGCGGCAACCCGATCGGCACCGTCTCCACCCCGATCCGCTGGGACGAGGTCGACGAGTGCCATCCCGACGACTTCACCATCGCGACCGTCCCCGCCCGGTTCGCCGAGCTCGGCGACCTGCACGCAGACATCGACGACGAGGTCTTCGACATCACCCCCCTGCTCGACTGGGCCGAGCGCGACGAGGACGAGGGTGCGGAGCCCCCGGCGGACCCGGACGAGGACTGACGAAGCAGAACGTGTTCCATTTTACACAACGCGCCGTTGTGTCAAGTTACTGGCGAGTCTAGGCTGCACGGATGACTGCGCAGCCCGAGCCCTCCCATTCCAGCGAGCAGGTCGGTCCCGCCGATCCCGAGCACGACCCCAGGGCGTCGTACGCGCTGGACCAGGCCTACGCGCGGTCGCTGACCAACCGGGTGGTGTCGACGAGCGGGCAGACCGTCCCGACGTACTCCCCGATCAGCGGGCAGCCGCTCGCGATGATCCCGCAGTCGAGCGAGGCCGACGTCCGCGAGGCCTTCGCCCGCGCGCGCCACGCCCAGCAGGCGTGGTCCCGCACCAGCCTGGAGCACCGCTCCGAGCTGCTGCTGCGGCTGCACGACCTGGTGATCGAGCGCCAGGACGAGATCCTCGACCTGATCTGCTGGGAGTCCGGCAAGGCCCGCAAGCACGCCTTCGACGAGCCGCTGCACATCGCGCTGACCGCTCGTTACTACGCGCGTACCGCCCACGACCACCTCGACACCGAGCGCAAGCTCGGCGTGGTCCCCGGGCTCACCCGGGTGGAGGTCAACCACGTCCCCAAGGGCGTCGTCGGGATCATCTCGCCCTGGAACTACCCGTTCACGATGGCGCTGTGCGACGGCATCCCCGCCCTGCTCGCCGGCAACGCGGTGGTCACCAAGCCGGACGCGCAGACGATGCTCTCGGCGCTGCTCGGGGCCCAGCTGCTCGAGGAGGCCGGCTTCCCCTCCGGCCTCTGGAACGTCGTCGCCGGGCCGGGTCGGGAGCTCGGCACGCCGATCATCGAGCGGGCCGACTACATCTGCTTCACCGGCTCGACCGCGACCGGCAAGATCATCGCCAAGCAGTGCGCCGACCGACTGATCGGCTGCTCGCTCGAGCTCGGGGGCAAGAACCCCATCATGATCCTGCGCGACGCCGACCTCGACCGCGCCGCCGAGGGTGCCGTGCGGGCGAGCTTCTCCAACGCCGGCCAGCTGTGCGTCTCGATGGAGCGGATGTTCGTCGCCGACCAGGTCTACGACCGCTTCAAGGCGCTGTTCGTCGAGCGGGTCCGCGGGATGGCCCTGCGACCGGGCATCGAGTGGGGCTCCGACATGGGCTCCCTGATCAGCCAGGACCAGCTCGACACCGTCACCGCCCACGTCCAGGACGCCGTCGCGAAGGGCGCCACCGTGCTCGCCGGCGGCAACGCCCGTCCCGACCTCGGCCCGTTCTTCTACGAGCCGACCGTGCTCGAGGGCGTGACCCCGGAGATGACCTGCTTCGGCCAGGAGACCTTCGGCCCGGTGATCTCGCTCTACCGCTTCCACGACGAGGCCGACGCGGTCTCGCGCGCCAACGCGGGGGAGTACGGCCTGAACGCCTCGATCTACAGCCGCGACACCAAGCGCGCCCGCGCGATCGCCCGCCAGGTCAAGTGCGGCACCGTGAACATCAACGAGGCCTTCGGCGCCACCTTCGCGAGCATCGACTCGCCGATGGGTGGCATGCGCGAGTCCGGGATGGGCCGGCGCCAGGGCAGCGAAGGCGTGCTGCGCTACACCGAGTCGCAGTCGGTGGCCGTGCAGAGGCTGATCCGGTTCGCGCCGATGTTCGGCATGAAGGACGAGACCTACGCGAAGGTGATGACCGCCAACCTCCGCCTGATGAAGAAGCTGGGACGCGCCTGATGACAACGAACGACTCCACCTACGACTACGACGTCGTCATCGTCGGCTCCGGGTTCGGGGGGTCGGTCAGCGCCCTGCGCCTGGTCGAGAAGGGCTACAAGGTCGCTGTCATCGAGGCGGGCGCGCGGTTCGCCGACGAGGACTACGCCAAGACCTCGATGGAGCTCAAGCGCTTCCTTTTCCGGCCCGAGCTGGGCATGTACGGCATCCAGCGCATCGAGGCCGTCCGCGACTCCCTGATCATGGCCGGCGCCGGGGTCGGCGGTGGCTCGCTGGTCTACGCGAACACGCTCTACGAGCCGCTCGACCCGTTCTACAAGGACCCCCAGTGGCGCGACATCACCGACTGGAAGGCCGAGCTCGCGCCGTACTACGACCAGGCCAAGCGGATGCTGGGCGTGG
>JAOPYC010000019.1 GCA_025964795.1 Marmoricola sp. | reverse complement strand
TTCCACCCCGACCGGATGGCCTCGCGCATCCTCGACATGGGTGACCTGCTCACCCTGATCGAGCAGGCCGAGAAGACCTTCGACGCCGACTCGGCCGCCAAGGCGGCCGCCAAGCTGCAGGGACAGGGCGGCGAGTTCACCCTCGACGACTTCCTCGACCAGATGCAGCAGGTCCGCAAGATGGGCTCGCTGACCAAGATGCTCGGGATGCTCCCGGGCATGGGCCAGTTCCGCGACCAGCTCGAGAACTTCGACGAGCGCGAGATCGACCGGATCCAGGCGATCATCCAGTCGATGACCCCCGCCGAGCGGGCCAACCCGAAGATGATCGACGGCTCCCGCCGCGCCCGCATCGCCAAGGGCTCCGGGCGCCAGGTCTCCGACGTCAACCAGCTCGTCGACCGGTTCTTCGAGGCCCGCAAGATGATGCAGCAGATGGCCCGCGGCGGCGCCCCCGGCCTCCCCGGCTCGCCCGGCATGGGCCTGGGCAAGAAGGCCAAGGGCCGCCAGGCCCCGCAGGCCAAGAAGAGCAAGGGCAAGCGCGTCTCCGGCAACCCGGCCAAGCGCGCGCTGCAGGAGTCGGGCACGGCCGAGAAGCCGGCCGCCGCGGCCGGCAGCGCCTTCGGCCTGGAGCCCGGCCAGGACCCGCCCGCCGACTTCGACCCGAGCCAGCTTCCGGACCTGAGCAAGTACCTCAAGTAGGTCTCACGGGATCTGTGGAGGGTGGCTCGCGCCTGGTGCGAGCTGGACTCCACTGATCGGCACCGGTCGATGGCGCACCGGGCGGCGGGGCACGTAATCTCCGCGGCATGCCTGTTGCACAGCGATTTCGAGGTCCGGTCCTTCCACACGGGGAGGCCCGTGACCTGTACGTCGTCGACGGGGTGGTCACCTACGAGCCCCAGGCCGGCGCCGAGACCGTCGCGGAGGGCTGGATCGTCCCCGGACTGGTCGACGCGCACTGCCACCTCGGGCTGGACGACGACGGCGCGATCAGCGACGAGGCGACCGAGCAGCAGGCGATCGAGGACCGCGACGGGGGTGCGCTGCTGATCCGCGACTGCGGCTCGGCGGCCGACACCGCCTGGATCCACGAGCGCGAGGACCTGCCACGCCTCATCCGCGCCGGGCGGCACATCGCGCGGACGAAGCGCTACATCCGCAACTACGCCCACGAGGTCGAGCCCGACCAGCTCCCGGCGTACGTCGCGCAGGAGGCCCAGCGCGGCGACGGCTGGGTCAAGCTGGTCGGCGACTGGATCTCCCGCGACGAGGGCGACCTCGCACCGTCGTTCCCTCCGGAGGCGTTCGCGGAGGCGATCCGAGTGGCCCACGAGCACGGCGCCAAGGTGACCGCGCACTGTTTCGGCAACCGGGTCCTGAAGGGGCTGCTCGACGCCGGCATCGACTGCATCGAGCACGGCACCGGGCTGACCACCGGCCTGATCGACCAGATGGTCGCGGGCTCCACGGCCCTGGTGCCGACCGTGATGCAGCTGGACAAGTTCCCGCAGTACGCCGAGGCCGGCGCCGAGAGATTCCCGGCGTACGCCGAGACGATCACCGACCTGTTCACGCGTCGACGCGACACGATCATGGCCGCCCACGAGGCGGGGGTCGCGATCTACGCCGGCTCCGACGGCGGCGGCGTCTCCCGGCACGGCAACCTCTCCGGTGAGGTGGTCGCCCTGGCCGAGCTCGGACTGTCCGCCGAGCAGGCGCTCGGGGCGGCCTCCTGGCGAGCGCGGGCCTGGCTCGGCCTCGACGGCGAGCTGTCGGAGGGCACCACCGCCGACTTCGTGGTCTACGACCGCGACCCGCTCCAGGACCTGTCGGTGCTGCACGAGCCGAAGCGGATCGTGCTGCGTGGCCACGTCGTCGGCTGAGCCCGACCCCGGGGTCGTCGCGGCGCTGCGCGCCGCCGGCTGCGTGTTCGCCGAGGAGGAGGCGGCGCTGCTCGAGGCGGCGGCCCAGGACGACGAGCTGGCGCTGATGGTGGCCCGCCGGGTGGCGGGTGAGCCGCTGGAGCAGGTGCTCGGCTGGGCGGAGTTCTGCGGACTCCGGATCGCGGTCGCGCCGGGCGTCTTCGTGCCCCGTCGGCGCACCGAGGAGCTGGCCCGTGAGGCCATCGGCCTCGCCGCGCAGCACGGCCCCGGGCTCGTGGTGGTCGACCTGTGCTGCGGGACCGGCGCGATCGGGGTCGCCGTCGCCGCTTCCCTGCCGGGCATCGAGCTGCACTCCGCCGACCTCGACCCGGACGCCGTCGCCTGCGCCCGGCTCAACGTGACCACGGGGCAGGTGCACGAGGGGGACCTGTACGACGCCCTCCCGGACCACCTGCGTGGGC
This sequence comes from Marmoricola sp., assembly GCA_025964795.1. Lineage (GTDB taxonomy): Bacteria > Actinomycetota > Actinomycetes > Propionibacteriales > Nocardioidaceae > Marmoricola. Next base: position 7,422 of record JAOPYC010000019.1, on the reverse strand, counting down.
GCGTCGACCTGCTGCTCGTGAACGCGCCGTACGTCCCGACCGGCGAGATCCGGCTGATGCCGCCCGAGGCCCGGCTGCACGAGCACCACGTCGCCCTCGACGGGGGAGCCGACGGCGTGGCGCTCCACCGTCGGGTGGCCGCTGCCGCGCCCGCGTGGCTCGCCCCCGGTGGGACCCTGCTGATCGAGACCAGCCGGCACCAGGCCGACGCGACGGCGGCTGCCTGCGAGGCGGCGGGGCTCCACGTCGACGTGCTCGAGGTGGAGGAGTCCACCCTGGTTCGGGCGATTTCGGCCAGCGGACCGCATCTGGCAGAATGACGCGCTGAGTCGTACGCCGACCGGGCCCTCTCACCCGGACTGCGCACGCCCACCGGGTTCGCACCGCGCCTGGCCCCACCGGGTCGCGCTGCTCCCCATCACTACACACTCTCAAGGAGACACCACAAACGTGGCCGTCAAGATTCGTCTGAAGCGCATGGGCAAGATCCGCCAGCCGTACTACCGCGTCGTCGTCGTCGACGCCCGCAAGAAGCGGGACGGCCGGGTCATCGAGGAGATCGGCAAGTACCACCCCAAGGAGGAGCCCTCGTTCATCGAGGTCGTCTCCGACCGGGCGCAGTACTGGCTCGGGGTCGGCGCACAGCCCTCCGACGCCGTCGCCGCCCTCCTCAAGGTCACCGGTGACTGGCAGAAGTTCAAGGGCCTCCCGGGCGCCGAGGGCACGCTGCGCACCAAGGAGCCCAAGCGCGACAAGCAGGAGCTGTTCGCCGAGGCCCTCAAGGACGCCGCCAACGAGCCCAAGGGCGACGCGGTGACCAAGAAGAAGGCCGCCAAGAAGATGTCCGAGTCCACGACGGTCGACAAGACCGCCGACGCGGCGCCCGAGGCCGAGGCTGCACCCGAGGCCCCGGCCGACGAGTCGCCGGTGACGACCGAGGCTGCTGCCGAGGCCGACGTGGCCGACGCCGAGAAGGCCTGACCCGGATGCTCGCCGACGCCCTGGAGCACCTGGTCCGCGGGATCGTGGAGCACCCCGACGACGTCGTCGTCGAGGACAAGCAGCTGCGCCGCTGCTCGATCCTCGAGGTCCGCGTGCACCCCTCCGACCTGGGCAAGGTCATCGGACGCGGAGGCCGTACGGCGACCGCGTTCCGCACGGTGGTCAGCTCGCTGGCCGGCCGTGGGGGCGCCCGCATCGACTTCGTCGACGTGGACCGCAAGCGCTAGTCAACTCTCAGCCGACAGGGGCACCATTCTCCATGCGGAGAGGGTGCCCCTGTCGCACGTGAAGGAGCAGCAGTGCCGGACGAGGAGTACGTCGTGGTCGGCCGGGTCGGCCGCGCCCACGGGCTCAAGGGCGAGGTGTTCGTCGAGCCCCGCACCGACGAGCCGGAGCGCCGGTTCGCCGCCGGCGTCGTGCTCACCACCGGCACGGGCTCGCTCACGGTCGCCGGCTCGCGCCTCCACTCCGGCAAGCTGGTCGTCCGCTTCGAGGAGATCGACGGGCGCACCGCCGCCGAGGCCGCCCGCGGCACCGAGCTCACCTGCCTGGTCGACCCGGAGGAGATGCCCGAGGACCCCGAGGAGTTCTACGACCACCAGCTGGTCGGGCTGCGCGTGGAGACGACCGACGGCGTCCTGGTCGGCGAGCTCGAGCTGGTGCAGCACGGCGCGGCCCAGGACCTCCTCGTGATCCGTACGCCGGAGCGCGAGATCCTCTTCCCGTTCGTCTCGGCGTTCGTGCCCGAGGTCGACGTCAAGGGCGGCCGCATCGTCATCGACGACCAGCCCGGGCTGCTCACGGCCGAGTACTGAGCGATGCGCGTCGACGTCATCTCGATCTTCCCCGACTACCTCGCCCCCCTGGGCCTCTCGCTGCCCGGCAGGGCGCAGCAGAACGGGCTGCTCGACGTGCACGTCCACGACCTGCGCGACTGGACGCACGACCGCCACCGCACCGTCGACGACACCCCCTACGGCGGCGGGGCCGGCATGGTGATGAAGCCGGAGCCCTGGGGGGAGGCGCTGGACGAGATCGCTCCCGACGGGGCCGTGCTCGTCGTACCCACACCGTCGGGGGTGCCGTTCTCGCAGGCGGTCGCCGCCGAGCTCGCCACCGCGGAGCACCTGGTGTTCGCGTGCGGGCGCTACGAGGGCATCGACCAGCGGGTGATGGACGCCGCGTCCCCACGGCTCGAGGTGCGCGAGGTCTCGATCGGCGACTACGTGCTCAACGGGGGGGAGGTGGCCGCGCTCGCGATCGTCGAGGCCGTCGTACGCCTGCTGCCGGGGTTCATGGGCAACGCCGCGTCGCTCACCGAGGAGTCGCACGCCGACGGGCTGCTCGAGTACCCCGTCTTCACCAAGCCCGCGACCTGGCGCGACCACGCGGTGCCCGACGTGCTGCTCTCCGGCGACCACGCCCGGATCGAGCGGTGGCGGCACGCGGAGTCGCTGCGCCGTACCGTCGAGCGCCGTCCCGACCTGGCCCACCCCGCGACCGCGGTGGAGATCGGGGACCTCGCCGGCGAGGTCCGCCTGGCCGTTCCGGCCGACGCGGGCGAGCTGTTCACGCTGATGCGCGCCTGCTGGGTGCAGGAGCAGCAGGCCAATCCCGACACCTTCATCCCGCCGCTCCACGAGAGCCTCGCCGACGTCCAGGCGTGGCTGCCGGAGTGGACCACGCTCGTGCTGCGGGTGAGCGGACGCCTGGTCGGCGCCGCCCGTGGTCGCCAGGAGGGCGACCAGTGGGACGTCGGCCGGGTGATGGCCGCCCCCGACCTACAGGGCCGTGGCCTGGGCCGGTTCATGCTGCGCACCATCGAGGAGGCGGCTCCCGCGGACGTGACCGGCTTCGTGCTGTTCACCGGGGCGCTGAGCGAGCGCAACATCCGGATGTACCAGAAGGCGGGCTACCGGCTGCGCGGTCCCGAGCCGACCGCGCCCGGCGCCGTACGCCTGACCAAGCGCCGCCGCCCCGGATAGTCCGAGACGTCTCGGTCGTTCCAGCGGCCAAGAAGCGACCGAAACGTCTCGGACTATCCGTGGATTTCGCCGTACGACGTGGCTGTGGCAAAATCGCTCCTTGGCCCAGCAGCCGCTGTCACCTGCCACAGGGGGACGACGAGCCGGCACTCCGCTGAAGCCGCACCAGCACATCAACCACCATCCGTGGGTGACCTGTGGCAGTCACGAGGAGATACACCATGTCGAACGTCATCGACGAGCTGTCCGGCGCGATCAAGCGCGACGACGTGCCCCACTTCCGGGCCGGCGACACCATCAAGGTGCACGTCAAGGTCGTCGAGGGCAACCGCTCGCGGCTCCAGGTCTTCCAGGGCGTCGTCCTCCGGGTCCAGGGGTCCGGCATCGGTCGCACCTTCACCGTTCGCAAGGTCTCCTTCGGTGTCGGCGTCGAGCGCACCTTCCCGATCCACTCGCCGATCTTCGACTCGATCGAGGTCGTCACCCGCGGCGACGTCCGCCGCGCGAAGCTCTACTACCTGCGCAACCTGCGCGGCAAGGCGGCCAAGATCAAGGAGCGCCGCGAGGCCTGAGCCGCCCGCTCGTCGGGCCGTCCTGCGGACCGCTTGGACTTGTTCATCTAGGCTCAGGGCGTGACGAACGTGGGCGAGGCCGTGGGCTCGAGTGACCGATCCGGTGACGAACCGGTCGAGGCGCCCAAGAAGAAGCCGATGCCCCTGTGGCAGGAGACGATCCTGCTCCTGGCGCTGGCGCTGATCCTCGCGATCGTCATCAAGAGCCTGTTCGTGCAGGCCTTCTACATCCCGTCGCCCTCGATGGAGCCGCAGTTCGTCAAGAACGACCGGATCCTGGTGCAGAAGGTGTCCTACTGGGGCAGTGCCACCCCGAGCCGTGGCGACATCGTGGTCTTCGAGGATCCCGGCAACTGGCTCGACGCGGCCGAGTCGAGCACTCCCCACTCGCCGGTCACCCGGCTGATGGAGAAGGTCGGCCTCTACCCGACCGGCGGGCACCTGGTGAAGCGGGTGATCGGCACCGGCGGCGACCGGGTGGTGTGCTGTGACACCAAGGGACGCGTCACCGTCAACGGCGTCGCACTCAACGAGAAGTCCTACCTGCCCACGGGCACGGCGCCGTCCCAGACCAAGTTCGACGTGACCGTGCCGAAGAACCACCTGTGGATGATGGGCGACAACCGCGGGTTCTCCTACGACTCGCGCGGCCACATGGGCGGTCCCGGCGGTGGGTACGTCGACCAGGACCTCGTCGTTGGCAAGGTGTTCGCGCTGATCTGGCCGGCGAAGCGGGCCGAGATCATCCACCGTCCCAAGACGTTTGAGGACATCCCCGACGCCAGATGAGTGCCCGATGACCACGTTGCCCCGAGGATCCACGGTCCGGCGCGATGCCGGGCTCTACGGCTACGAGCGCGCGCTGCGCCGGGCCGGGCTCGCCCCCGTGGCCGGGGTCGACGAGGCCGGTCGGGGCGCCTGCGCCGGGCCGCTCGTGGCCGCCGCGGTGATCCTCCCCGAGGGCAAGGCCGGCCTGGTCCCGGAGCTCAACGACTCCAAGCTGCTCACCGCGAAGGCCCGCGAGCGCTGCTACACGCAGGTGCTGCGCCGGGCGCTGTCCTGGTCGGTGGTCGTCGTGGAACCGGGGGAGTGCGACCGGTTGGGCATGCACGTCGCCAACGTCGAGGCGCTGCGGCGCTCGCTGGCGCGGCTCGACCACCGCCCGGCGTACGTCCTGACCGACGGGTTCCCCGTGGACGGCCTCGAGGTCCCGGGCCTGGCGATGTGGAAGGGCGACCGGGTCGCGGCCTGCATCTCGGCGGCCTCCGTGATCGCCAAGGTGACCCGGGACCGGATCATGTGCGAGCTGCACGAGGAGTTCCCGGCGTACGACTTCGCCACGCACAAGGGCTACTGCACGTCCGAGCACACCGAGGCGCTCGAGGAGCACGGCCCCAGCCCGGTGCACCGGATGAGGTTCGTCAACGTCCGGCGTGCCGCCGGGATCATCGACCCCCCACCCTTCAGTCTGGAGCCCCAGCTCGAGCTGTGGGACCCAGAAGACGCCGACCTGCAGGAGGTTCTGCGATGAGCACCGAGGATCTCGAGAAGTACGAGACCGAGATGGAGCTCAACCTCTACCGGGAGTACCGCGACGTCTCCGGCATCTTCAAGTACGTCGTGGAGACCGACCGGCGGTTCTACCTGTGCAACCAGGTGGACGTGAAGGCTCGCACCGAGGCCGGTGACGTGTTCTTCGAGGTGACGCTGACCGACGCCTGGGTCTGGGACATGTACCGCCCCGCCCGCCGGCTCGCCAAGAACGTCAAGGTGCTCACCTTCAAGGACGTCAACGTCGAGGAGCTCAGCCACAGCGAGATCGAGCCGCCCAAGGCCTGACCGGCTAACGTCCACAGGCCGCCTTTCGAGGCCGGTTTCCACAGGCTGTCGGCAATCCGGCTCGTCCTGTCCCTCCTGTCGGGTGGGGTTGCCCCATGAGCAGCGGAGCACGCAACAGCAGCCTCGGGTCCTACGGCGAACGGGTGGCCGCCCAGCGGCTGGTCGAGCAGGGCATGGTGCTCCTCGACCGCAACTGGCGCTGTGAGCTCGGCGAGGTCGACCTCGTGCTGCGGGACGGCGAGGTCCTGGTCTTCTGCGAGGTGAAGACGCGCAGCTCGACGGCGTACGGCCATCCGCTGGAGGCGGTCGGCCCGGCCAAGGGTGCCCGCCTGCGCCGGCTGGCCGCTCGCTGGCTGGCCGAGCACGACGCCCGGCCACGCGAGGTGCGGATCGACCTCGTCGGGGTGCTGCTGGCCGAGCGCGGGGCGGCCGAGCTCGAGCACGTTCGGGGAGTCGGCTGATGGTCGCCACCACACACACCGTGTCCCTGCAGGGCGCCATCGGTCATGTGGTCGACGTGCAGGTGGACCTCTCCGACGGCCTGGTCGGGACCTCCCTGGTGGGGCGCCCCGACACCTCCATCACCGAGGCGCGGGACCGCTGCCGGGCCGCCGTCAGGAACAGCAGGTTCACCTGGCCCAACACTCGCCGGACCACGATCCTGCTCTCGCCGGCCGACCTGCCCAAGCGCGGGCCGCACTTCGACCTGGCCATCGCCGTGGCGGTGCTGGTGGCGGCCGACCCGAAGTTCCCGCGTGGGGCCCTGGAGGGCGCGGCGATGATCGGCGAGCTCACCCTCGACGGCCGGATCCGCTGCGTGCCGGGGGTGCTGCCGATGACCATGGCCGCGGCGGCCCGCGGCATCCGCACCGTCTACGTGCCGGAGCCGCAGCTGGCCGAGGCCAAGATGGTGCCCGGCATGGAGGTGTTCGGCATCCGCTCCCTGGCGCAGGTCGTGGCGCTCCTCCAGGGGGAGACGGAGGTCCCGGAGGCGCCGGAGGTGGAGGAGCTCTCGGGTGCTCCGCTGATCAGCTGGCGTGGCGAGGAGCGGCTCGAGGAGCTGGACATGTCCGACGTCCTGGGGATGGCGGACGCTCGCTACGCCGTGGAGGTCGCGGCGGCCGGCGGGCACCACCTGATGCTGACCGGGCCGAAGGGTTCGGGCAAGACCACGCTCGCCGAGCGCATCCCGGGCCTGCTGCCCGACCTCAGCGACGACGAGTCGCTCGAGCTCACGGCCGTCCACTCGCTGTGCGGCACCCTGCCGGCGGGGGCCGCACGGATCGTCCGGCCGCCGTTCCGGGCACCGCACCACTCCGCGTCGAGGACCGGCATCCTCGGTGGCGGCACCGGTCGGGTGCGACCCGGCGAGGTCAGCAAAGCGCACCTCGGGGTGCTCTTCCTCGACGAGTTCCCACTGTTCCCCACCGATGTCGTCGAGGCTCTCCGCGAGCCGTTGGAGGCCGGGGAGATCTCGATCTCCCGCGGGGAGGAGGACGCCACCTACCCCGCGCGGGCGATGTTCGTCTTCGCCTGCAACCCGTGCAAGTGCGGGCAGGCTGCGGAACACAGTCGAACCCGAGTTCTGACGGTGGGCAGGTCTATGCTGGAACGCAAAGCGCGCCTCGCTCCAGCGGTCAGGCCGGAACGAGGCGCTTGATGCTCCACCTATCTGAGAGGTGTCACACCCATGAGCAAGACTACCGAGACCACATCCCCCGCCGCTTCGGCCATCGCGAACTGGTGGGCCGATCATGTGTTCGGCGGCACGATCGGACGTATCGACCACCCGTCCCACCCTGAGCCAAACGGCGGCATCACAATGGCCCTCGCGGTAGCCGCTGGCAGACAGGGAGTCCCCGCAGAGTCAAGCAAGCGGGACGTGTTCGTGAATGCGCTTGCGCGCCGCATCGCGGCCGATCTTGAGCGGTACGACGACGTCACCCTCGGTGTGGACTACGGCACAGACCCGATGCTTGCGGATGCCGCGAAAGAAGCTGGCGTCTCGACCGGATCCTTCCCGT
>JAOPYC010000121.1 GCA_025964795.1 Marmoricola sp. | reverse complement strand
CGACTACCTGCGCGACAACATGGCCAGCTCCATCGAGGAGTGCGTCCAGCGCGGCCACAACTTCGCCGTCGTCGACGAGGTCGACTCGATCCTCATCGACGAGGCGCGGACCCCGCTGATCATCAGCGGCCCCACCCAGGACGAGGTGCGCTGGTACGCCGAGTTCGCCCGTCTGGCCCGCACGCTGACCAAGGACGTGGACTACGAGGTCGACGAGAAGAAGCGCACCATCTCGGTCCTCGAGCCCGGCATCACCAAGGTCGAGGACCACCTCGGCATCGACAACCTCTACGAGTCGGTCAACACCCCGCTGATCTCGTTCCTCAACAACTCGATCAAGGCCAAGGCGCTCTTCCGCAACGACAAGGAGTACGTCGTCATGGACGGCGAGGTGCTCATCGTCGACGAGCACACCGGCCGCATGCTCGCCGGTCGCCGCTACAACGACGGCCTGCACCAGGCGATCGAGGCCAAGGAGGGCGTGACCGTCCGCGAGGAGTACCAGACCCTCGCCACGATCACCCTGCAGAACTACTTCCGCCTCTACGAGAAGCTCTCCGGCATGACCGGCACGGCCATGACCGAGGCCTCCGAGTTCGACAAGATCTACAAGCTCGGCGTGGTCCCGATCCCCACCAACAAGCCGATGCTCCGCCTGGACAAGAAGGACCTCGTCTACCGCACCGAGGAGGCCAAGTTCTCCGCGGTGGTCGACGACATCGAGGCACGGCACCGGGCCGGCCAGCCGGTGCTGGTGGGCACCACCTCGGTCGAGAAGTCCGAGCTGCTCTCCGGGCTGCTGAAGAAGAAGGGCGTCCCGCACTCGGTGCTGAACGCCAAGATGCACGCCGACGAGGCCAAGGTCGTCGCGATGGCCGGTCACAAGGGCGCGGTCACGGTGGCCACCAACATGGCTGGTCGAGGCACCGACATCATGCTGGGTGGCTCGACCGAGTTCCTCGCCGACCAGGAGCTGCGCGCCAAGGGGCTCGACCCGGTCGAGAACGCCGAGGAGTACAACGCCGCCTGGCCCGAGACCCTCGAGCGGATCACCGCGCAGGTGCAGGCCGAGCACGACGAGGTCAAGGACGCCGGCGGCCTCTACGTCCTCGGCACCGAGCGCCACGAGTCGCGCCGTATCGACAACCAGCTGCGTGGTCGCTCCGGCCGCCAGGGCGACCCCGGCGAGTCCCGCTTCTACCTGTCCCTCGGCGACGACCTGATGCGCCTGTTCAAGTCCGACTGGGTCGAGCGCGTGCTGCTCGCGCTCAAGGTGCCCGACGACGTGCCGATCGAGAACAAGTCGGTCACCAAGTCGATCCAGTCCGCGCAGTCCCAGGTCGAGGCCATGAACTTCGACTCCCGCAAGAACGTCCTCAAGTTCGACGACGTGATGAGCCGCCAGCGCGAGGTCATCTACGGCGAGCGTCGCGCCGTGCTCGAAGGGGCCGACCTGCACGACCAGGTCGTCACGATGATCGACGACACCATCGCCACCTACGTCACTGCCGCGACCGAGAGCTTCCCCGAGGAGTGGGACCTCGACGCGCTGTGGACGGCGATGAAGACGATCTACCCGATCTCGCTGCGCTACCAGGACCTCGAGCGTGAGGCCGGTGGCCGCGACGGCCTCGACCGCGACACGCTGCTCGCCGACCTCCAGGCCGACGCGCAGAAGGCCTACCAGGCCCGTGAGGCGGAGGTCGGCTCCGAGGTGATGCGCGAGCTCGAGCGCCAGGTGATGCTGTCGGTGCTGGACCGCAAGTGGCGCGAGCACCTCTACGAGATGGACTACCTCCGCGAGGGCATCGGACTGCGGGCCTACTCCCAGCGCGACCCGCTGGTGGAGTACCAGCGCGAGGGGTTCGACATGTTCAACGCCATGAAGGAAGGCATCCGCGAGGAGACCGTGGGCTTCCTGTTCAACCTCGAGGTCCAGGTCGACGAGGACGAGGAGGAGGACGAGATCGAGGACGACGTCATCCCGGCCAACGCCGTGACCGACACCCTCGAGGCGGCCCAGCACGTCCACGTGCACGACGACCACGTCCACGTGCCGCACATCAGGGCCAAGGGCCTCTCGCAGCCCAAGTCGCCGCAGAACCTGACCTACACGGCCCCGACCGAGGACGGCGAGGCCGAGGTCCGCGGCGGCTCCACGACGGCGAGCAACGCCGACAGCGCCTACGCCGGTGTGAGCCGCAACGCCGAGTGCCCGTGCGGATCGGGCAAGAAGTACAAGAAGTGCCACGGCGCTCCCGGTGGGCCCACGGGTCTCACCGCCCGCCCGGCCGGCTGAGCCCGGACCGGAGCCGGATGTTCGTCGACTGCTCGTGCGGTCGCCGGCACTGGGGCCACCGTGGTGCGGCAGGCCTGCTGCTGACCGACCCGGCCCGCACGGGCGTGGTCCTGCAGCAGCGCTCCGCCCGCGTCCACCAGGGCAACACCTGGGCGCTGATGGGCGGTGCGATCGAGCGCGGTGAGGACGCGGCCACGGCCGCGCTCCGGGAGGCCCACGAGGAGAGCGGCGTGGACGCCGGGGAGATCACCGTGCTGCGCACGGTCCTCGGCCTGCAGCACCCCGAGTGGTCCTACACCTACGTGCTTGCCGAGACCGAGCGCCCCGAGCACCCGGACCTGCCGGGCGGCCGGAGCTGGGAGGCCGACCGCACCGCCTGGATCGACCTCGAGGCCGTGTCCGCGTTCACGCTGCACCCGGTGCTCGTGGGGGACTGGCCGCGACTACGCACCCTGCTCACCTCCGACGGCGAGCCCACCTCCGGCCTGTGACGAACACACGTTCGAATACGGCCTATGCTGGCCCTGGGATCGCGACCGGTCAGGGGGTGGAGGATGCGAGGCGGCTACGGCACCAGTGACCACGGCACCCTGGCCGATCGCCAACGCACGGCGGCACCCGAGGTGCACGCCGGCCCGGCCCGGCACTGTCACGTGGACGGCCAACCCAGCCTGCTGGTCGAGTGGCGTCGGGGCGCGACCGGGTGGGAGGGCCGGGTGATCAGCGTGGTCTGGCTGGAGTCCATCGGCTGGGCGAGCGTGGAACGGTGGCTGCCCGCGACCGACATCGGGCGCTGAGCTACTCGCCGGAGGCCGGCTCCCGGCGGGTGAGGGCGTCGACGAGCAGGCCCACGCCGATGCCGAGCATCCAGACGTCCTTGCTGACCCCCGTGCCGGCCTGGGTCGGCCAGATGCTGCCCGGCTTGTGGAGCGCGTCGGTGCGGAGGTACATCGTGACCAGCGCGCCGGAGAAGCCGGTCAGGGCCGCGCCGGCCACCGCGGGGGGGACGACCGGCGCCAGCAGCGCCGTGCCGACCGCGACCTCGCCGATGGAGAGGGCCTTGAGGAACTCGGTGGGCTTGAGGCCCTTGAGCACCGGGAAGGCGCCGGCGGCCATGCCGTGCACCCCAGCGGCCTGCTCCGGGCTGCCGCTCCACTTCTCGATGCCGGAGTGGAGGATGAACGCGCCCGTGGCGAGACGGGTCGGAACGTTGCGCAGCTTCATGGTGGTGGCTCCCGGGACGACTGCAGATCGATGTTTTAACCGTACGCCCCCGGTTGTGCGGGTCAACCGAACTCGAGCGCCGTGCAGCACCACCGGCCCTCGAGCAGCTCGATCCGCGCGGCGATGGCACGCGAGCGCTCCCCGTGGCGCACGTGCACGCTGATCTCGGCGGCGCGCGCGGACGGGCAGAACACGTGCACGCTGCGGACCTGGCTGCGCAGGCGGCGTACGCGCCGGTCCCCAGGGGTGGTGCGCGACAGCAGCGAGGTCCGTCGTTGCAGGTCGGCGTAGACGTCCTCGCTCGTCCACCTCAGCAGCTGGCTGGGGCCGCGGTCCCCGCCGACGACCTCGACGACGGCGCTGGCGAACCGGTGGGCGAACGCCTCGAGCTCGGCGCGCTGGCCCGGCAGCACCCGCAGCTCGGGGGCGCGGGTGGAACGGACCCGGGTGTCGTAGTCGAGGGCCAGAGTGCCCTGCACGCTGGGGAGGGTCATGGATTCTCCTGGTGGGGTCGGCGGAGCGTGGGGGGCGTGGGGACGACGAGTCGCTCGCCGGGTCGGATCAGGTCGGGGTCGGGCCCGATCACCTCCCGGTTGCGCCGGTGCAGCCGGAGGACCAGGTCGGCGACCTCGGCAGCCGTGGCGGTGGGCGGCAACCGGTCCTCGGCGAGTCGCCAGAGCGCGTCCCCGGGGCGTACGACGAGCCGCGGCTGCGCGACCGGGCGGCCACCCACGGGTCGGGCCGGTGAGGGAAGACCCCGCTGCACGGCCGTGGCCGGCACCGGTGAGGTGACCAGCACGACGCCCAGCCCGGCGAGCAGTGCCCGGCGCAGGGCGGGCGGGCAACCGACCCAGGTGGTGGCCGGGAGTCGCCCGGCGGTGGACGCCTCGACCAGCGCGGCGAGGCCGATCAGCGCCGCCCAGACGGCGCAACCGGCCAGCAACCAGGTGGCGGCAGCGACGAGCAGGTCGTCGAACAACGTGTCGTTCATCGGCAATGCCTTCGTTTGCGTGCGTTTGCCTCAGACAACGCGCAGATTCAGCAAGTGTCAAACGTTTGTCCACAGGAGGTTTGCTCCGTCATCCCCCGGGGCAACCCAGAGGGCATGGGCTGGGAAGAGTCGATGTTCGCCGTGTTCGAGGACCTCGAGCAGCAGGCGACGGGTCTGCACCTCGTGGAGCGCGACGCCGAGGTGGCCGACCTGAGCGTCGCGGAGTACTCCCGGATCAGCCTCGGAGCGCGCCTGCACGCGTCGCTCGGCACGGACCTGCGCGTGCGCCTGGTCGGCGGCCACCAGGTGGCGGGGCGGCTCGCCCGGGTCGGCGAGGACTGGCTGCTGCTCGTGGACCGGTCCGGGGAGTGGATCGTGCGCTACGACGGCATCGTCACCCTGACCGGCGTGTCCCCGCGCGCCGACAGCGAGGAGACCTGGTCGGTGATGGACCGGCTGTCGCTGCGAGCCGTCCTGCGCCGCCTGTCCGGCGCCGGCGAACCCTGCCTGGTGCACTTGGTCGACGACCATCGGCTCGAGGGTCGCGTCGGGCGCGTCGGCCGCGACTTCTTCGAGATCTACGTGGGCGAGGGACCTGGCCGCAACATCCAGGTGGTGCCGACGGGCTCGGTCTCCGCGCTGCAGGGGCGAACCGATGGGTGAGCCCGAGGGCGCGCGGTCAGTCCTTGGCGGGGGAGGCGGTGCCCTCGACGAAGGGGTGCTCGTCCACGAACCGGTCGGCGTCGGCGTAGGCCCGCTCGATGTAGGCCTCGAGCTCGCTCGCCTCGACGCGCCACTGGCCGCGGCCACCGATCTTCAGGGCGCGCAGCTCCTTGCGCCGGACCAGCGCGTAGACCTGTGCGTTGGAGGTGTTGAGGATCTCGGCCACGTCGGCCAGCTGCAAGAACCTCGGCGTCGTGCTCATGAGCGCCACTCTGCCACCGTTCGCGTGCGGTTGCGAACGGTTGACACGCCTGGCTTGTGGAAAGACCGATGCTCCGGAGGGCCGTCCCGATGACACTCACAACTTCCACCCGGCCCGAGGCCGCCGTTCCTCCGGCCACCCGGAGCCGACGTCCCGGCTGGCGCAACCCCCGGCTCCTCCTCGGGATGCTGCTGGTGGCGGGGTCGGTCGTGCTCGGTGCGCGCCTCCTCGCCGCGGCCGACGACACCGTGGGTGTGTGGGCGGTGGCACGCGACCTGCCCGCCGGAGCGACCGTGGACGTGGCCGACCTGGAGCGGCGCCAGATCCGGTTCCCCGACGAGGAGACGGCCGACGGCTACCTCTCCAGCCGCGACGCGGTCCCCGTGGGCGCGACCCTGAACCGCGCCGTGTCGGCCGGTGAGCTGTTGCCCCGATCCGCGTTCGCCCAGGGAGCGGGGCCGGCCCTGGTGGAGGTCCCGGTGAGCGTCGTCTCCGACGACCTGCCGGCCACCGTCCGGCAGGGCTCCGTGGTCGATGTCTGGGTGACTCCCAAGGTCTCGGCGGTGGGGCAGACCCGGGCCAAGGCCGTTCCGGTGCTGACCGACGTCGTGGTCGTGGCCGTGCCGCGCACCTCGGACAGCCTGGCCCCGCAGACGACCCGGCAGGTGATCGTCGGTGTCCCGGCGGCGCGCGCCGACGACCTCGGCACGGCGCTCGGCGGCATGTCCGAGGGCCGTGTCGTCATCGCACGAAAGGGCTGACCCGTGCCTGACCGGGTGACCGTGCTGCTGGCGGCGGGAGGTGAGGCCTGGGAGGCCCCGGCCCTGCGCCTGCTCAACGGCGGCGCGAGCCTGGTCCTGAAGCGGTGCGTCGACCTCACCGACCTGCTGGCCAGCGCCGGCACGGGCGAGGCCGACGTCGCGGTGGTCTCCGGCGAGCTGTCCGGGCTCGACGCTGACGCGGTGGTGCAGCTCCTGCGCGACGACGTGCGCTGCGTCGCCGTCGGCGGGGACCAGGACGCGCTCACCCGCATCGGGGTGGTGGCCGCCGTGGCCGAGCCGGACCTGGCGTTGCTCCCGGACGTGGTCGGCTCGGCCGGGACGCGGGAGCTGGTCGTCGACCCCGAGCCGGAGCGCGAGCCGTCCTTCGATCGCGCCGGCACCCGGGGCCGCGTCGTGGCCGTCCACGGTCCCGCCGGCGCCCCAGGTCGTACGACGCTCGCGATCGGCCTCGCCGCCGAGCACGCCCACCGTGGCCACGGCACGGTCCTCGTGGACGCCGACCCGCACGGAGGAGCGGTCGCCCAGCACCTCGGCGTGCTCGACGAGGTTTCCGGGCTGCTGGCCGCTGCCCGGCTCGTCAACGCCGGCTCGCTCGACGCCGCGGCCTTCGCCCGGTGCCGGCGGCAGGTGTCCGAGCGCTTCGAGGTGCTCACCGGCCTTCCACGGCCCGATCGCTGGGTGGAGGCCCGGCCCGGGGTGCTCGACGCCGTGCTCGAACGCGCCGCCGAGGTCGGTGACGTGATCGTGGACACCGGGTTCAGCCTCGAGGACGACGCCGACCTGGGCCGACCGGTCTCGCGCAACCAGCTGACCCTGGACGCGCTCGCGACCGCGGACCACGTCGTCGCGGTTGGCACCGCCGAGCCGACCGGTCTCGCCCGGCTGGCGCGGACGCTGGTCGAGCTGCGTGAGCACACCGACGCCCCGGTCACCGTGGTGGTCAACCGGATGCGCGACTCGCTCGGCTGGGGGCGGCGCGACATCGTGGGGATGGTCGAGGGCTACATCCGTCCGGCGGGCGTGCACTTCCTCCCGGAGGACCGCGCCACCGTCGACAAGGCGCTGGTGGCGGGTCGGAGCGTGGTGGAGCTGGGGGACTCAGCGCTGCGCCGGGCGATCGCCGAGGTCCACGCCCGTGTGCTGGCCGGGCACGCGGCTCAGAAGCCGCCCATCAGCAGGTAGAGCCCGGTCGCGGTGTAGGCGACCATCACGACCAGCATGCCGATCTGGCCGGTGATGTGGTGCCTCGCCGGCAACAGCCTGAGCGCCCGGTCGTGGGCCGCCACCACGCCGACGACGTGCCCGGCGATCACCGCCAGCACCTTGACCACGGCGAGCAACGAGGGGTGGAACGACAGCCAGTAGTTCACCGACCAGTTGGCGGTGCCGAGCAGGTTGTCGCCCCGCACCATCGGGTCGCTGAGCTGCATCAGCGTGACCTGGCCCTGCTCGACGAGATAGCTGAGGTAGTGCGCGGTCATGTAGCCCACGACGATCGGGATCACCGAGTGCGCCAGCAGGTTGGGCAGCTCGCTTCGTCGTACGGCGTGAGGGCCGGTGGTCTCGACGCCCGTGGACATCGCCGCCGCCGTGAAGGTGCCCCCCACGAGGAGGCAGAACACGAGCAGCGCCACGGTGTTCGTGAAGGTCGGGGCCAGGCCCACGTCGATGACGAACTGCTGCCACGGGATCGTGTCCTTGTAGCTGTCGAAGGCGGTCGAGCCGAACAGCACGGCGACCACCGCCACCAGGCCGGGGAGCGGTGCCACCGTGGCCAGGTTCGCCAAGGGGCTGCGCAGCACCAGCCGGTCGCCCTCACGCCCCCAGAAGGAGAGCTTCGACAGCAGGTTGGAGTAGACCTCGAACGGGTCCGCCCGCTCGAACCACTCGTCGCCGAACACCGCGGCACCGACGAGCATCACCGCGAGGTAGGCCGCGAGCCACACCCGCACCGTGCCGAGGAAGGCGCTCTGCGGATCGACCAGCTCCTGCCACACGTAGGCGAGGAGCCCCACCGCCGCCGGCCAGTAGCCAAGCCGGGCGGGGTAGGTCGTCAGCCCGACCGCGGGGTCCCCGCCGGTCACCTTGGCCAGCAGCAGGTTGATCGTGCGGACCGGGCTGAACACGCGCACCACCCGGCCGAAGAGCAGCGAGGCCGGGACCAGCCCCACCCAGACGAGGACGTAGAACGTCCCCAGCGCCGGGTTGTTGACCAGGTCGGGGCCCCAGATCAGGGCCCAGGTGACGTAGGCGGCGAACAGCAGTCCGACGACGCGCAGGGTCCACTCGAACGCGGCGCTGTCAACGACCCGGGCCAGCGCTGCCGGCGCCCGGCGGCCGGGTCGGACCTCCTGGTAGCGCGGTGTGCGCCAGGCCAGGGCCAGGACGCAGAAGGAGACCACCAGCGCGGCCGTGGCACCGGTGACGGCCAGGGCCAGCGGGATGGGGAGGTCCTTGGCCCCGCCCAGCCCGTGCAGTGGGACCAGGAACACTCAGCGCACCTCGAGCTGGGCCACGAGCTTGTCGAGGGTGTGCGACTCCATGTCGACGACCCCCGGCTGCTTGATCGTGAAGGACTCGTCGGTGGTGCCGGCCTTGTACTCGAACTCGTGCTCCGGGGAGCTGTGCACGTGCAGCTCGCCGGGCTGGTCCGCGACGATGTGGAGCTTGATCGGCTTGCCGGCCTGGACCTCGACCTTGGCGCCCTGCGGCGTGACCTTGCCGTCCTTGAAGGTGATGTCGATGGTGGTCGCACCGCTCGAGTCCTTCTTGGTGCTCGTGCCGTCCTTGCTGGCGCCGCCCCCGCAGCCCGCGAGCAGCAGCAGGGCGACGACGAGGGTGCAGCACAGGCGCACGACGCGGAGCATGGGATCCTCCATCAGGTGGTACGGCGAGCGCCCCGGTGGGGGCCTCTGCCAGAATCCCATGTGGCCCAAGGTCCCCTCGACAGGGGTCGGCCGGTCGCCGATGTGCCATTGATCACTTCCGTGGAGGGGTGCACGCCGTGAGTGAACGCCTGCGCGCCAGCGACCTCGCGCTGCTGGCCGACGAGACCCCGCAGACTCCGATGCACAACGCGACCCTGGAGATCTTCGACCCGGACGAGTCGGGGTTCGACTACGAGGCGCTGCTGGCCCACATCGACGACCGGATCGCCTTCGTGCCGCGCTACCGCCAGCACGTACGACGGGTGCCCGGCCGGCTCGCGAACCCCGTCTGGGTGGACGACGAGAAGTTCGACCTCGCCTACCACGTACGCCGCTCCGCGCTGCCCCGGCCCGGGACGATGGACCAGCTTCGCGACCTCACGGCCCGGATCATGTCGCGCCGCCTCGACCCGGACCGCCCGCCGTGGGAGATGTACTTCGTGGAGGGGCTCGAGGGCGGTCGCGTGGCCCTGCTCTCCAAGTCCCACCAGATCCTGGTCGACGGCATCTCGACCGTCGACCTCGGCCAGGTGCTGCTCGACGTCGACCCGGGGCCGCGGCAGCTGGTCCTCGACGGCTGGACGGCGGCCGACGAGCCCACGCCGACCGGCCTCGCGGTGAGCGCCCTCGCCGAGTCCGCCCGTGACCCGCGGGTCGCGATCGCGACGCTGCGCAGCAACGCCGAGGCGTTCGGCCGGTCGCTGACCGGGGCCGCCGGGAAGGCCAGCGCCGTCGCCGGTCAGCTCTCCCGCCGCCGACCGGCCCAGGAGTCGCCGTTCAACATCGAGCCGTCCGCGCAGCGCCGGCTGGTCTGCGTGCGCACCTCGCTCAAGGACTACCGCAAGGTGCGCCGGGTGCACGGCGGCACCGTCAACGACGTCATCCTGGCCACCCTGTCCGGTGCCATCCGGGCGTGGTTGATGACCCGGTCCGAGGCGGTCGGCGCCGGTCGCCGGCTGCGGGCCCTGGTCCCGATGAGCGTGATCGACGAGGAGCTGGAGCCGACCTCGCTCGGGTCCCAGGTCGTCGGTCACCTGGTCGACCTGCCGATCGGCGAGGGGTCGCCCGTCGTACGCCTCCACCAGGTGTCCTACGCCCTGCGCGCGCACAGCGAGACCGGCAAGGCCGTGGCCGCCGACCGGATCGCCGGGGTGGCCGGCTTCGCGCCCACCACGTTCCACTCGCTCGGGTCCCGGGTGGCCTTCAAGGAGGCGCGCGGCAGCGTCAACCTGGTGATCACCAACGTCCCCGGGCCGCAGTTCCCGATGTACCTCGCCGGCGCCGAGATGGTCGAGACCTACCCGGTCCCGCCGCTGTTCCCCGGCTTCTCGCTGTCGGTCGGCGTCACGTCGTACGACGGGGCGGTCTACTACGGGATCAGCGCCGACCGGGACGCCCTGCCCGACGCCGACGTGCTGGGCCAGTGCGTCCGGGAGTCGCTCGACGAGCTGGTGGACAGCGCGAGCGACAGCCGGCTCCGGGCCCCGCGCGGCCGCAAGAAGCCGGACAAGCCGTGACCGTCCGCGTCTACCTGCCCGCCAGCCTCGGCGCCCTCGCACGGTTCAGCGAGGAGGGTGGGATCGGGCCCTCGCCGGTGCACGGGCACGCCGTGACCGCGTGGCTGCGCGCCTCGTGGCCGGAGGGCAACGACGAGGAGCTGGCGTACGCCGCCCTGATGGCCGCCGCCGACGACTCGGCCACGTTCCTTGCCACCTCGACCGGACACTCCGAACCGCCTCGGCGAGTGGTGCTGGTCGCCGAGGTCGAGCGGATCACCGAGGATCCCGAGTCGACCGCGGTGCAGGTCGACTCCGCGATCTCCCTGCGCCTCCTCGACGCCGTCCACGCCGACACCGACGACGTCGACCCGTCCGCCCCGGAGGCTCTGGGCGACCTGGCCTGGTTCGGCGTCCAGGAGATCCCCGACCTGATCGGCTGAGCCGCGGCCGAGGCTGCTTTCCTATTTGTCGCATAAGTGAGGTCTGTCGACTTTACACTTCGGATTCGACGACTCGGAGTGTGTGTGTACATGAGCAGACGGCTTCCCGTCCTTGCCTGCGCCCTGGCGCTGTCCCTGACCGCTCCGCAGGCCGTGACGTCGTACGCCGCGGCGGCGACCCAGGACCCGACGCAGGCACCGACGGCGACGGCCGACCCGGCGCCGGCGGTCGAGCAGGACCTGGCCCGGCTGCGCTCCGACGCCGCGGGGAAGCTGCGCGTCCACCGCGCCTCCGACGGCACCGTCGACCACGTCAGCTCGACGAGCGGCCGGGCCATGGTCGAGGCACGCGGCACCACGGGCGCGGCGCCCACCGCCACCGACCAGCTGGCCCGCTACGGCGACGCCTTCGGCATCGACGGGTCCCGGTCGCGGGCCGTGGTCGAGCAGACGCTCCGCTCCGCGACCGGTGGCTCGGTCGTCCGCGCCGCCCAGGTCGTCGACGGGGTCCCGGTCTTCGGTGGCCAGGTCGTGCTGAGCCTCGATGCGGACCAGGGCGTCGTCTCCGTCACCGCGGCCACCACGCCGGCCACCGACGTACCCGCCGCCGCGGTCAGCGAGGCCAGGGCCCGGCAGGTCGCGCTGGCCTTCACGGCCAAGGCCGAGAGGACCCCGGTCGGGGGCCTGACCGCGACCGGTCTGGGCCGCCGGCTCTACGACCCCGCGATCGTGCACACCGCCGACCCGGGCGGCGCCCGGCCGGTGTGGCAGTTCTCCGTGACCAACGGCTCGGACGTGCGGGAGACGGTGCTGGTCGGCACCGGTCGCGGCGAGATCGCGCTGCACTACAACGACGCCCCGAGCCTCGACCGGATCGTGTGCGACAACCACGACGCGGCCACCGTGACGCTGGACCAGCCGGTTCCGGCCTGCACCTCCCCGGCCCGCACCGAGACCGGCGCCGCCTCCGCGGTGGACGACGTCAACGAGGCCTTCGCCAACCTGGGCGCCACCGCTGCCACCTACCAGGCCGTCGACGGTGTCGACCTCACCGCGCTCATCGGCACCGGCACTCCGAGGTCGTTGATGTCCACGGTGCGCTGGTGCTTCGACGAGGACACCTGCCCGATGCAGAACGCCTTCTGGGACGGCCGGCAGATGGTCTTCGGCGACGGGTACGCCGGCGCCGACGACGTCGTCGGGCACGAGCTGACCCACGGCTACGTGGAGCGCACCGCCGGCCTGTTCGCCCTCCACGAGAGCGGCGCCCTCAACGAGTCGGTGGCGGACGTGATGGGCGAGATCGTCGACCACCGGAACCCGCCCACCGACGACGACTCGGCCTGGACCCTGGGCGAGGACCTCTCGGGCGGTGACCTGCGCAGCCTGAAGAACCCCACGCTCTACGGGCAGCCGGACCGGATCAGGAGCGCGCTGTGGGGCGACGGCGACTACCTGGCCGCCGACGGCGACGGCGGCAGCGTCCACCAGAACGACGGGGTCGGCAACAAGACCGCCTACCTGGTCTCGCAGGGCACCAGCGGGCTCCCCGGTGGGACCTTCAACGGCCAGACGATCGCGATCGGCATCGACAACGGGGACGCGGGTCTGGCCAAGACCGGTCGCCTGTGGCTGGAGACCGTGAAGCGGCTCACGTCGGGCTCGGAGTACGCCGACTTCGGCCTGGCGCTCGGCACCACCTGCGACGAGCTCGCGTCCGCCGGGACGGGCGGCTTCACGTCGGACGACTGCGTCGTCGTACGGAAGGCGACGACCGCCACCGAGCTCGCCCTGGTGCCGACCGACGCCGGTGCCGCCGCGCCCGAGGTGGCCGCGTCCTGCCCGACCGGCAGTGTCCAGACCCTCATCGAGCGCGACGACGACGACGCGAACGGCTTCGGCCTCAGCTCGACCTCGTCCCTGTGGGGCCGGGCACCGAACTCGTTCGTCCCGTCGTACGCCACCAGCGGCACGAAGTCGCTCTTCGGCCTGAACCCCGACCCGGGCCTGGACGACCCGGCCATGGGCGACGTGACCAGCGCACCGTTCACGGTGCCGGTCACCACCGAGGGCACCTACCTGAACTTCCACCACGCCTTCGTCTTCGAGTACGACGACCAGGGGCACTTCTTCGACGGCGGCCGGGTGATCGTCTCCGAGCTGCTCAACGGGGTGTGGACCCCGGTCACCGACCTGCCGTGGGTCAACGGTCCCGACCGGCACGTCGTGGGCAGCACCCCATCGGGGTTCACCGGATTCGGCGGCGACAGCTACGGCTACGGCTCCAGCCAGGTCGACCTCTCGTCGTTGGCCGGCCGGCGGGTGCGCGTGGCGTTCCGGGTCGAGGGTGACAGCGACTACTCCTTCCTGGGCTGGTGGATCGACGACGTACGCCTCTACGGCTGCGACACCGCGGCGTTGCCGCCGCCGGCGCCGGTCTCGCCCACGGGGCCGACGGCGCTCGGGACGCGGGGCGCCTTCACGAGCGCGGTGGTGTCCTGGCAGCCGCCGGCCGACCCGGGCAGCAAGCCGATCACGTCCTACCGCCTGACGCGCTCGGACCGGAGGGTGGTCACCGTCCCGGGCACGAGCCGGTCGGTCAACCTGACCGGGTTCCACACCGCCGGAGTGCAGAGCGTCGCGATCCAGGCGATCAACGGGGACGGACGGGTCGGTCCCGCCGGCTCGGTGCGGCTCTACGCGTCGGGCACGTCCTTCGCCGCGCCCGTCAAGGCCAAGAAGGACAAGCCGTTCACCATCACCGCCAGGGTGGTGAAGCGGGGGAGCGCCATCCTGATCGGCTCGATGGGGGTGGTCCTGCAGCGCAAGCCCGCGGGCCAGAGCTACTGGAGCAACCTCGCCACCGGCGTGACGAACGCGCGGGGCCTGAAGTCCTGGTCGGTCCGCCAGAAGAAGGCGACGAGCTACCGGGTCCTGGCCAAGGGCGGCGGCAACCTCTTCGGCTCCACCTCGCCGACCAGGCTGGTGAAGAAGAAGTAGCGGTCCACGTTTTGGCGGGGGTTCACCGCGTCTGAGAACATCGCGGACATGGACGCGATCACCACGCCGCCGGCTCCGGTCAACGAGCCGAACCTGAATTACGCCCCCGACAGCCCGGAGCGGGTCGGCATCGAGGCGGAGCTCGCGCACCTCGCCGCGAGCCCGATGGACCTGACGGCGACCATCGGCGGGCGCAAGCGGATGGGCGGTGGGGCCGAGATCGCGGTGGTGCAGCCGCACGACCACGCGAGCGTGCTCGGCGTCCTCAAGAACTCCACCCGGCGCGACGCCCAGGCGGCCGTGAAGGCCGCGACCGACGCGGCGCCGGGCTGGCGGGCGATGTCGTTCGACGACCGGGCCGCGATCATCCTCAAGGCGGCGGACCTGCTGGCCGGGCCCTGGCGCGCACGGCTGAACGCGGCCACCATGCTGGGCCAGTCGAAGACCGTGTGGCAGGCCGAGATCGACGCCGCGTGCGAGCTGATCGACTTCTGGCGGTTCAACGTCCACTACGCCCGCGGCATCCTGGCCGAGCAGCCGATCGCGAACAGCCCCGGCGTCTGGAACCGCACCGACCACCGCCCGCTCGAGGGCTTCGTCTACGCGGTCACGCCGTTCAACTTCACCGCGATCGCCGGCAACCTGCCCACGGCTCCCGCGCTGATGGGCAACACGGTGATCTGGAAGCCGTCGCCGACCCAGCAGCTCGCGGCCCACCTGACCATGGAGCTGCTCGAGGAGGCCGGGCTGCCACCGGGCGTGATCAACATGCTCCCGGGCGACGGCCTCGAAGTCTCGGACGTGGTGCTCAAGCACCCCGACCTCGCGGGCATCCACTTCACCGGCTCCACGCCGACGTTCAAGAAGCTCTGGGCCAGCGTGGGGGAGCAGCTGTCGACGTACCGCACCTACCCGCGCATCGTCGGCGAGACCGGCGGCAAGGACTTCATCGTCGCGCACCCGTCGGCCGACGTGGACGTGCTGCGGGTGGCGATGATCCGCGGGTCCTTCGAGTTCCAGGGGCAGAAGTGCTCGGCCGCCTCGCGCGCCTACGTGCCGAGGTCGCTGTGGAGGAAGCTGAAGGACCAGCTCGTCGCGGAGACCGAGAACCTCACGATGGGCAACGTCACCGACCTGTCCAACTTCATGGGCGCCGTCATCGACGACCGCGCCTTCGCCAAGCACAAGAAGGCGATCACCCGGGCCAAGCGTTCGAGCAAGCTCACCGTGATCGCCGGCGGCCAGGTCGACGACTCGGTCGGCTACTTCGTCCGGCCCACCATCGTGGAGTCGACGGACCCGACGGACTCGATCTTCAGCGAGGAGTACTTCGGGCCGATCCTCGCCGTGCACGTGTACGACGACAGCCGCTACGAGGCCGTCGTCGACCAGATGGAGTCGTTCGCGCCGTACGCCCTCACCGGTGCCGTGATCGCCCAGGACCGCGAGGCCGTCGCCTGGACGATGGAGCGGCTCCGGTTCGCCGCGGGCAACTTCTACATCAACGACAAGCCGACCGGCGCGGTCGTCGGTCAGCAGCCGTTCGGTGGCGCCCGGGCATCGGGCACCAACGACAAGGCCGGTGCGCCCGGCAACCTGAGCCGCTGGGTCTCGGCGCGCTCGATCAAGGAGACCTTCGCGCCGCCGAAGGACCACCGCTACCCGCACATGGGCTGACCGTGCTCGGGCTGGTGCTGCTCCACCTCGGGCCGCTGCACCCCGTGGAGAAGGCGCTCACGCTGGCGCTCGCGTTCGGTCCGCTGCTGCTGCTCGCCCTGACGATCTGGATCGGCCGGCGCCGAAACGCGCGCGACAGCGAGCCGCCCGCGCCCTAGGGTCGCGGGCATGAGCGAGATCGAGCGCACCAAGCCACCGTTCGCCGGGACCGAGGCCGAGATCATCCTCGGCTACCTCGACTACCACCGCGACACGCTGCGGCTCAAGGCGGAGGGCCTCGACGCGACGCAGCTCGGCCAGTCGCTGGCTCCGTCGTCGATGACCCTGGGCGGCATGGTCAAGCACCTGGCCTACGTCGAGGACTGGTGGTTCAACCAGGTCTTCGCCGGCAACCCGGAGCCGGAGCCGTGGGCGTCGGTCGACTGGGACGCCGACAACGACTGGGACTGGCACAGCGCCATCGAGGACTCGCCTGAGGAGCTGCGCCGGCTGCTCGACGAGGCCGTCGCCGCGTCGGACCGGATCGTGGCCGAGGCGCTGGCCGCTCCCGAGGGGCTCGAGGCGCTCTCGGTGATCGGGAGCCACAGCCGCCCCGACGCCAAGTTCAGCCTGCGCTACATCGTGCTGCACATGATCGAGGAGTACGCGCGCCACAACGGCCACGCCGACCTGATCCGTGAGTCGGTCGACGGCCAGGTGGGCGACTAGCGCCCAGCCCGGGTCATCGGTCCCCGGCGAGCCACTCGACGCCGACCTCGTGCTCGGCGCGCAGCGCCTTGCTGAGCAGGTCGGCCACGAGACCTTCGAGCTTCCCGCCGACCAGCGGGATGTTCACCTTCACCGAGAGGTTCACCGTCTCGGTGGTGCCGTCGGGGTCCTCGGTGAGCAGCGCCGTGCCGCTCATCTCGCCGGGCTTGCCGGGGATGGTGACGTGGATGTTGCCCTTGGCCGGGCTCGTCCAGTCCTCGGTCTGCACGATGTTGATCTCGTCGCCGACGACCCTCCGGGCGAAGCTCGGGATCCCCTTCGCGGCCTGCACCTGGTCGATGGTGACCGTCATGCCCTGGCCGTCGCTCTCGATCTGGACGGTGTGGCGCAGCACCCGCTGGTAGTCGCACACCTTCTCCCGGAACGCCGGGTCGGCGAGCATCTCGTGGACCTGGTCGAGGGTGGCGCCGTCGTACCTCAGCTCCTCGGAGACCTTCTTCATCGCTGACCCGCCAGCCACGCAGCGCCGGCCAGCTGCTCCTTGTCCATCCCCGAGCTGACCAGGTCGCCCATCAGCGCCTCGAGCTTGCCGCCGATGAGCGGGATCTTCACCTTCACCTCGGCCTCGAGGGTCTCGATGGTGCGGCCCGCCGCCTCGGACAGCGACAGGGTGCCCTTGATCGAGGTGGGCTTGCCGGGGGTCTCGATCGTGATCGTGCCACCGGCCGAGGACACCCACTCCTCGGTCTGCACGGCGCGGGTGGTCTCGCCCGCGAACTTCTTGGCGAAGCCGGGGACCCCCTCGGTCGGCTGGACCTGGTCGATGGTGACCTTGATGCCGTCCCCGTCGGGCACGATCGTCACGTCGGCCGAGATCACGCCCATGGCCGTGGCCGAGGCCTGGCGGAAGTCGGGGTCGGACAGCATGGCGAAGACGTCGGTCAGGGGCGCGTCGTAGGTGATCTCGTGGCGCAGCTTCATGTCCGCATCATGCTGCATCGCCGTACGACGCGCACAGGGACCCACCGACGTCGTGGCCTAGGTTGGCTCCCATGGAAGACGAGAACTTCGTGTCGTTCGGGGAGGAAGGGGCGCTGCTCACCTACGGCAGCTACCTCCGCCTCCCGCAGCTGCTCGACGCCCAGCACCTCGAGTCGGATCCTCCGGCCCACGACGAGCTGCTGTTCATCACGATCCACCAGGTCTACGAGCTCTGGTTCCAGCAGCTGCTGCAAGAGGTGGAGGCGGTGCGCGATGCGATGTCGACCGGTCCCGCCCCCGCGGCCTCGGACCACGTCGACGGCGGCGACCGGCTGTGGTGGGCGCGGCACCTGATGAACCGGGTGCACGTGATCGAGCGGGTGCTGGTCCAGCAGATCGACGTCCTGGAGACGATGACCCCGCAGGACTTCCTCGAGTTCCGGCAGCGGCTGGCGCCCGCGAGCGGGTTCCAGTCGGTGCAGTTCCGTGAGCTGGAGTTCATCTCGGGGGCCAAGGACGAGGGCTACGTGCACCGGTTCAAGGGCCTGACGGACGAGGAGAGGCAGCGGCTGCGGCGCCGCCTCGAGGAGCCGTCCCTGTGGGACGCCTTCACCGGCCTGCTCGCGGCCCGGGGGCTGGACACCTCCACGGACGAGGCGCTGATCGCGTCGCTGCGCGAGGTGGCGCACGACCGGTCGACCCACGGCGACCTGTGGGCGATGGCCGAGGCGCTGATCCTGCACGACGAGCTGGCCGCCGCCTGGCGCGCCCGGCACGTCGTCATGGTCGAGCGGATGATCGGGGCCAAGACCGGCACCGGCGGGTCCACCGGGTCGACGTACCTGCGCGGCCGCCTCGAGCTGAAGTACTACCCCATGCTGTGGGACCTGCGGTCGGTGCTCTGAACGGTCACCGATTTCTCGGATTCGAGACCCCCTGCTCGCCGCGGGATGTTGTCGCCGAACCGGCCGGGGCATAACGTCGAAAACGTGACCGTGCTGGAAAAGGGAAAGTCGGAGCTGCTCGCCGGAGTGTGCGACTACGCGGAGTCGAGGTCCGCCAGGACGCCCGAGGGTGTCGAGCTGCCGGCGGTGCTGCAGTCCTTCTACCGGCACGTGGCCCCCGAGGACCTGCTCGAGCGGGACGTGAGCGACCTCTACGGCGCCGTGATGGCCCAGCTGCGGCTCGCCGCGGAGCGTCCCCAGGGCACGGCGAGCGTCCGGGTGTTCACGCCCAGCTCGGCGGTCAACGGCTGGTCGGCCGGCGGCCACACGGTCGTCGAGGTGGTCACCGACGACATGCCCTTCCTGGTCGACTCCGTGTCGATGGCCCTGTCCGAGTCCCTGCACGAGATCCACCTGGTGATCCACCCCCAGTTCGTCGTACGACGAGACGTGGCGGGCCACCTGCACGAGGTGCTCGACGACACCGCCGCCACCGCCGCGCACGACCTGGCCCGGGAGTCGTGGATGCACCTGGAGATCGACCGGGTCTCCGACGACGAGAGCGCCCTGATCACCGAGCAGCTCACCAAGGTGCTCACCGACGTCCGCGACGCCGTCGAGGACTGGCAGCGGATGCACACCCAGGTCGACAAGATCGTCGCCGACCTCGAGGAGAACCCGCCCGACCTCCCGGGTGACGAGGTCGCGCAGGGCGCCGCGCTGCTGCGGTGGCTGGGCGACAACCACTTCACGTTCCTCGGCTACCGGGAGTACGCCCTGGAGTCCCGCGGCGAGAGCGAGACGCTGGTCGCCGTGCCCGGCACCGGCTTCGGGATCCTGCGCGCCGACCCGTCCGCGCCCCGCCTGCTCCCCGAGGCGGTGGCCTCCCGGGCCCGCGACAAGCACCTCCTCGTCCTCGCCAAGGCGAACTCGAAGGCGACCGTGCACCGGCCCGTCTACCTCGACTACGTCGGGGTCAAGAGGTTCGACGCCGATGGGGAGGTGGTGGGGGAGCGGCGGTTCCTCGGGCTGTTCTCCTCGGCCGCCTACACCGAGTCGGTGGCCCGCATCCCCGTGCTCCGGGAGAAGGCCAAGAAGGTCATCGACATCCTGGGTCTCGACCCGATGAGCCACGCCGGCAAGGCGCTGATGGACGTGCTCGAGACCTACCCGCGCGACGAGCTCTTCCAGACCCCGGTCGAGGATCTCGTCCCGATCGCCTCGCAGGTGATGTACACCCGTGAGCGTCGCCAGCTGAAGCTGTTCGTGCGCCGCGACATCTACGGCCGGTTCCTCTCCTGCCTGGTCTACCTGCCGCGCGACCGCTACAACACCACCGTCCGCGAGCGGATCGCCGCGATCCTCAAGCAGCAGCTCGGTGGGGAGAACGTGGAGTACACCGCGCACGTCGGTGAGTCGTTCGCCGCGCGGCTGCACTTCGTCGTGCGCCCGCCGGTGGGGGAGCTGATCGGGGACCCCGACGTGCCCGACCTCGAGCGCCGGTGCGCCGAGGCCGCCCGGTCCTGGCGCGACGACTTCACCAGCGCCGTGATCACGGAGTACGGCGAGGAGCAGGGCAGCCGGCTCGTCCGGCTCTACGCCGCTTCCTTCCCGGAGGCCTACAAGGAGGACTACCCGCCGGCGACCGGCGCGGTCGACCTGGGCCGGCTCGAGGAGATCGAGGGAGCCGAGGGCTTCGCGCTCTCGCTCTACGAGGACGTCGCCGCCGCCCCCGGCGAGGCGCGGCTGAAGGTCTACCGGATCGGCCCCCCGCTCTCGCTCTCCGAGGTGCTGCCGATCCTGTCCACCACCGGGGTCGAGGTGGTCGACGAGCGGCCCTACCAGCTGGTCAAGGGAGTGGCCCGCGAGTCCTACATCTACGACTTCGGCCTGCGCTACCACCGGCCGATGCCCGACCACGTGCGCGAGCTGTTCCAGGACACCATCGCGGCCGTGTGGGACGGCTACAACGAGAGCGACGGCTTCAACGCCCTGGTCCTGGCCGCGGGCCTGACCTGGCGGCAGGCCACGGTGCTGCGCGCCTACGCGAAGTACATGCGCCAGGGCGGCACTCCCTTCGCGCAGGACTACATCGAGGACGCGCTGCGCAACAACGTCGACATCACCCGCACCCTGGTGAACCTCTTCGAGGCGCGCTTCGACCCGGGTCGCGCCGACCGCGACGGTGGCGACATCGCCGCCGACAGCGAGGCGCGGGTGGCGAAGTGCAACGACCTCGAGGAGCGCATCCTGAGGTCGCTGGACAACGTCTCCAGCCTGGACCACGACCGGATCCTGCGGTCCTACCTGACCAACGTGAAGGCCACGCTGCGCACCAGCTTCTTCCAGACCGACGTCGAGGGGAACCCGCTGCAGCGGCTCTCGCTCAAGGTCGACCCGTCGGCGATCACCGACCTGCCCGAGCCGCGCCCGAAGTTCGAGATCTTCGTCTACTCACCCCACGTCGAGGGCGTGCACCTGCGCTTCGGCGCGGTCGCCCGCGGCGGGCTGCGCTGGTCCGACCGACGCGACGACTTCCGCACCGAGGTGCTCGGCCTGGTGAAGGCCCAGATGGTGAAGAACACCGTGATCGTGCCGGTCGGCGCCAAGGGCGGGTTCTTCTGCAAGCAGCTGCCTCCCGTAGATCCAACACAGCCCTCGGATCGCGACGCGTGGATGCGCGAGGGCATCGCCTGCTACACGACGTTCATCTCCGGGCTGCTCGACATCACCGACAACATCGTCGAGGGGGCCGACGGACGCCAGGTCGTGCCGCCGGCCAGCGTGGTCCGCCACGACGCCGACGACCCCTACCTCGTGGTCGCCGCCGACAAGGGCACCGCGACCTTCAGCGACCTGGCCAACCAGGTGTCGGCGGACTACGGGTTCTGGCTGGGAGACGCGTTCGCCTCCGGCGGCTCGGTCGGATACGACCACAAGGCCATGGGCATCACGGCCCGCGGCGCGTGGGTGTCCGTACGACGCCACTTCCGCGAGCTCGGCATCGACTGCCAGAACGAGGACTTCACCTGCGTCGGCGTCGGCGACATGTCCGGGGACGTGTTCGGCAACGGGATGCTCTGCTCCGAGCACATCCAGCTGGTCGCGGCGTTCGACCACCGCGACATCTTCATCGACCCCCATCCCGACCCGGCCACGTCGTACGCCGAGCGGAAGCGGCTCTTCGACCTGCCGCGGTCCTCGTGGCAGGACTACGACACCTCGCTGATCTCCGCGGGCGGTGGCGTGTTCAGGCGCAGCGCCAAGTCGATCCCGATCAGCGCGCAGATGCGCGAGGTGCTCGGCATCGAGGCCCAGCGCCTCACCCCGGCGGAGCTGATGCGGGCGATCCTGCTCGCCCCGGTCGACCTGCTCTGGAACGGGGGCATCGGCACCTACGTGAAGAGCGCCGCCGAGACCCACGCCGACGCGGGCGACAAGGCCAACGACGCCATCCGGGTCAACGGCTCCGAGCTCCGCGCCCGGTGCGTCGGCGAGGGCGGCAACCTCGGGCTGACCCAGCGCGGCCGGATCGAGTACGCCCGCAGTGGCGGCGCGCTGAGCGGCGGCGAGCCGCAGGGCGGCCGGCTGAACACCGACTTCATCGACAACTCGGCAGGCGTGGACACCTCCGACCACGAGGTCAACATCAAGATCCTGCTCGACCGCGTCGTCGACAACGGCGACCTGACCGGGAAGCAGCGCAACGAGCTGCTGGCCTCGATGACCGACGAGGTGGCGGAGCTCGTGCTGGCCGACAACTACAACCAGAACCTCGCGCTCGCCAACGCGGCCGCGGGCGCGCCCTCGCTGCTGCACGTGCACGAGGACTGGATGCGCACCCTGGAGCGCGGCGGCCTGCTCAACCGCGAGCTGGAGGCGCTGCCCAGCCGGCGCGAGGTCGCCCGCCGGCGGGACAACAAGGAGGGCCTCACGGTCCCCGAGCTGTCGGTGCTGATGGCCTACACCAAGATCGTGCTGGCCGAGGAGCTGATCTCCAGCGAGCTGCCCGACGACCGGTTCTTCCGCTCCGAGCTGTTCTCCTACTTCCCGCGGCTGATGCGGCAGGGCTACCGCGGCCCGATGGAGGAGCACCAGCTGCGCCGCGAGATCGTGGTCACCCAGATCGTCAACCAGCTGGTGAACAACGCCGGGATCACCTACTTCCACCGGCTGTCCGGAGAGACGCAGGGGACCACGGCCGAGCTGACCCGGGCCAACTTCGTGGCCCGGGAGATCTACGGCGCCGGCCGGCTGCAGCGCCACATCGCGTCCTTCGACAACCAGCTCGACGCGAGCGTGCAGACGGCCATGCGCCTGGAGGTCCGCACCCTGGTGGAGCGGGCGTCGCGCTGGCTGCTGAACAGCCGTCGCAGCGCCGAGGACACCGAGTCGCTGGTGGAGTCCTACGAGGTGGTCGTGGAGAAGGTGATGGCCGAGCTGCCGTCGCTGATGGTCGGTCGCGAGCTCGAGGCCTTCACCGAGCGGCGTGACGCCCTGATCGGCAAGGGTGTCCCGGAGGACCTGGCCGTCCGGGTCGCGGTGTGCCCTCCGGCGTACATGCTGCTCGGGGTGATCGAGACCGCGGCCCGCGAGGAGCGTGACCCGCTCGAGGTCGCCCGCGTGCACTTCGAGGTGGGCGAGCGGCTCGGGCTGCCGCTGCTGGTCTCCCGCATCCTGGCGCTGCCCCGCCAGGACCGGTGGCAGACCATGGCGCGGGCGGCCCTGCGCGACGACCTGCACGCGGTGCACGCCCAGCTCTCCGCGCAGGAGCTCGCCGGCCACCCGCCCTCCGAGAAGGACACCACGCAGGCCGTGGCCACGCTGCAGGAGATCTGCTCCGACGAGGACACCGACCTGGCCCGGCTCTCGGTGGCGCTGCGCGTGGTGCGCTCCCTGCTCTGAGTCCTCAGGGCAGGGACAGGGTCAGGCGTCGACCTCGTCGAGCTTGCCGGTGGCCACGTCGGGGAAGGCCTCGGCGGCCCACTCCGGCGTGATGCCGACCTCGTCCTGGATCAACTTCTTGAACTCGTCGTCGGTGAAGGTGAGCATCCCGCAGTCGGTGTGGTGGATCAGGATGATCTCCTCGGTGCCGAGCAGGCGCTGGCTGATGGTCAGGGAGCGGATCTCGTCGTCGGTGGTCACCCCACCGGCGTTGCGGATGACGTGCGACTCGCCCTCCTCGAGGCCGAGCGCGGAGTAGACGTCGAGGCGGGCGTCCATGCAGGCGACCAGGGCGAGCTTGCTGGCGGGCGGGAGGGGGAGCGGGCCTTCGAAGGAGGCGGCGTACTCGGCGTTGTTGGCGAGGAG
Organism: Marmoricola sp.; assembly: GCA_025964795.1. GTDB lineage: Bacteria > Actinomycetota > Actinomycetes > Propionibacteriales > Nocardioidaceae > Marmoricola. Next base: position 13,418 of record JAOPYC010000121.1, on the reverse strand, counting down.
CTGGTCGGTGACGGAACATTTTGTGATGTTCTTCTAGTGGCTTAGTGGTGTTTCGAGCGTTCGCCGTGTGGTCCAGAACGCCAGTCCCGTCCGGATCATGGCGGGATCGTGGCCTGGATCGCGGCCGGGATGGCGGCCGCTAGCCTTCGCTGCATGCCCTCGCTCCTGCTGATCACCCCCAAGGCGATCCTGAGGCGTCGTCTCGTCGCGCCCGTGGCGCGGCTGCTCGGGTCCCCGCTGCCCAGTCCGCTCGTCGGCCGGATCGTGCTCGTGACGGGAGCCTCGTCGGGGGTGGGGGAGGCGACCGCGAAGGCCGTCGCCTCCCGTGGAGCAGTGGTGCTGTGCGTCGCGCGGCGCCGGGCCGAGCTGGACCGCGTCGTACGTCAGATCCAGGAGGCGGGCGGTGTCGCGTCCGGCTACGCCTGCGACCTCACCGACGCCGCGGCCACGGACGCCCTGGTCGAGCAGGTCCTGCGCGAGCACGACCACGTGGACCTGCTCGTCAACAACGCGGGGCGCTCGATCCGGCGGTCGCTGGAGCTGTCCTACGACCGGATGCACGACTTCGAGCGCACGATGGCGATCAACTACTTCGGGCCGGTGCGGCTCACTCTCGGCCTGCTGCCTCGGATGCGGCAACGGAGGTTCGGCCACGTCGTGAACATCGTGACCTGGGGCGTGCAGCTCAAGGCGCCGAAGTTCTCGGCGTACATCGCCTCGAAGACCGCGCTCGACTCGTTCGCCCGGATCGCGGGGCGCGAGGCCTGGTCGGACAACGTCACCTTCACCAACCTGCGGCTCGACCTGGTGCGCACCGACATGATCGAGGCGACCGACGCCTACCGCAACGCCCCGGCCAAGAGCCCGGAGCGGGCGGCGCTGCTCGTCGTACGCGCCCTCGAGGACCGGCCGCTGACGATCTCCACCGCGGCCGGACGCGTGGGGGAGGTGCTCAACCTGCTCGCCCCGCGGGCGATGGACGCGGCGATGGCGAGGATGGCCGCGCGGATGCCGGACTCGCCTGCGGCGCGGGCGCACGTCGAGCAGGATCGCCAGGCTCGGTAGCCGGTTCCCCCGGATCGAGCGAGGTGGTGGGTCAGGACTGTCGTACGCCGACGGCCTGGTTCGCCATCCCTGCGTTCAGGGCGCGCAGCTCCTCGGCGATCGCCTCGAGACGCACCGAGTTGGTCTCCTGGAGCTCCGCCAAGACGGCCGCGAGCAGGGAGTTGGTGGTGGTGAGCGCGTCGTGCAGGGCGCCGACACCCGACAGGTCCTTGAGCATGGTCTCTCCTGGGGTAGAGGCAGCGTGCGGTGAGCCGCCGTCGAGATTTCAGTGAACAGTCGTGCACTGAAAGAGTCAAGGACACCTTCGCGCGAGTCTGCAAGGTCCGTTGCAACAACCGGTTGGGTCCGGCCCCTTGAGGAAGCGCCGGCGATGCCTGTAGAATCGAACATACGTGCGATCTGACGGTCGTGGTGCGAGGCCCACCACTGGGGCAGACCTTGGGCCCACGGCGGCAGGACGCACCTCGGGGATGGGGTGCTGCTCTGCTCCTGGCACCACCACCGCCTCCACGACGACCACTTCGACGCCAGCCGGATGCCCAACGGCGACATCAGGCACTGCCGACGGGCCTAGGCCGCTGCGGTCTTCTCCCGCACCCCGAGCGGCTTGGCGAAGACGACCACGTTGCTGGTGTAGTCCTTGCCGGTCCAGCCGCTGCAGGTGATCAGCACCAGGCGGTTGGTCGGACGGGTCTGGGCGAAGATGCTCACCGCACGCCTGGCGAGCTCGGCCTTGCTCCAGGTGACCACACGGGTGGTGCTGTAGGTCATCGTCCCCTTGGGGGTGACGACCCGGACCAGCTGTCCCTTGCGCAGCTTGCCGAGCCGGTCCATCACGCCGCCGCCGGTGTGCACGGTGTGACCGGTCAGCACGGTCTGGCCCTTGGTGGCCCCGGGGCGGGCGCTGCGCTGCCACCAGCCGACGTCACGCGGGTTGCGTGGCGGGTCCAGGACCGCCTGGGGGGTGACCTCGATCGGCAGGATCGGCGCCCTGATCTTGAGTGCGGGAACCACCAGCCGTACCGGCTTCGCCGGCGCCGCCATCGCCTGGTAGCCCGGCGTCGGCGCCGCCTCGACGGCGGGGGAGGGCAGCACCAGGCCAGCCACGGCGAGCACGCCGCAGAGCACCAGCAGCGATGACATCCACGTGGCGATCCGGGCGTCCCAGACAGACTCGTTCATGACGGTTCCTGCGTCCGGGATCAGCGGTGGAGGCGACGGAAGGAGATGAACCCGGCGGCGCCGGCCATCAGCAGCGCGAAGGCACCGAGAACGATCGCGTTGCTCGAGTCGTCACCCTGTCCGGCGTGCTGCCCGGGCATGGCCGCGTAGCCGGCGGAGACCGAGGTCGGCAGGGCTGCCGGGGCCTCAGGCGCTGCGACCGCCGCCGACGAGGCGACCCGACCGCTGGGGCCGCAGGCGACGTTGCCGATCTGCAGGTTGACCAGCGAGCTGCCCACGGCGGCCTGCGCGGCGGGGAGGAGCTGCAGGTCGAGGGCGTTCACCTTGATGGAGTCCGGCGTGGGATGCGTCTGCTTGTTCAGCGTGATGTCGAGCACCTGCTGCTCGAGCGGCTGCAGGGCGGGCTGGAGCTGGGCGACCAGGTTCGTGACCAGCTGGTCCTGGATGGCGTCTACGACGGTGTCCAGCGGGGCGGCGACGCCGTCGAGCGCATCGTTGAACTGGGTCTTGAGGGCGTTCACGATGTCCTGGGTCACGGTGTCGAGGCCGGTGACCACCTTCGTGTTCGGAGCGGGGTTCACCGGGATCTTGGCCAGGATGACGGAGGTCCCGCCCGGCAGCGACAGGGTGATCGGGGTGTGCTGGTCGTCGCCCGAGGTGTTCGCGAGGTTGGCCGTGCCCTGCGCGGTCCCGGGGCTCGCGGTGCATCGTGCCTGGAGGGCGCCGAAGTTGCCGCTGAGGCCGATCTCGCCGAGCGGGGTGCCGGCGATCGCGTCCTCGATCGCCGCAGTCACCGTGCCGAGGGTCTGCCCGACGGGCAGGGCGGGGAGCTGGCTGGTCAGGGGGTCGAGCGCCGTACCCGGCTGGATCAGGGTGGTGTTGCTGAGGTCGAGGTTCGCCAGCGACAGGGTGAGGGCCTTGCCGGGCTTGAGGCAGTTACCGCTGCCGATCTTCACGACCGAGCCGTCCTCGCCGGCGAGTCCCGCACAGGCCGCCGAGTTGCCGGCGCCGTCCGCGACACCAGCGGTGGCGTCCTGGGCCGCGACGCCCGCCTTGAGGACCGGGTTGTTGCCGAGAGCCCCCACGACCGTGGGCGCAGTACCGACGTTGTTCTTCTTCTCGCCGGACCCGTCGTTGGTCGCGGTGACGGTGCCCGTGCCCTGACCGTTGCCGGCGACGGCGAGGTAGACCGCGTTGGCGCCCGCCTGCGACACCGGGGCCGCGGCCATGGCCGGAGTGATGGCCACCGTGCTGAGCGCGAAGGCTCCGACGATGGACGCGAAGCGCAAGGATGAGCGCATTGAGTTCCCTCCCCAGGAAGTGCGAGGGGATGCGGGGGCATCCCGACGCGTAGTCAATGACGGTTCAACGCTCCGCGAGTGCGTTGGTTACGCGTCAAAAAGCAAGTGGTGGATGCCCTGTCTGAACGGGGGTCAAACACCCCGCGTCGCGCCGAGGTCAGCTGGCTTTCTTGGCCGGCTTCTTGGCGGTCTTCTTCGCGGTCTTCTTGGCCGCCGTCTTCTTGGCGGTGGTCTTCTTCGCGGGCTTGCTGGACTCGCCCTCGTCGTCGTCCGCCGCGGCCTTGGCGTCGCTGCCGTTCTCGCCGCGGGCGGACTTGGCCGCGTCGACGCTGCGCTGGAGAGCCGCGAGCAGGTCGACGACCTCGCCGGAGGACTTCTTCGACTCAGGGGTGCGCTTGACCTCGCCGCCCTCGATCTTGGCCCTCACCAGGGCCTCGACGGCCCCGCGGTAGTCGTCCTCGAACTCGCTGGGGTCGAAGTCGCCGGCCAGGGTCTCGACGAGCATCTTGGCCATCTTCACCTCGGCCGGCTTGGCCTCGCTGGTGTCGACGGAGCCGAAGTCCGCGGCGCGGATCTCATCGGGCCACATCATCGTCTGCATCACGATCACGTCGTCACGGACACGGAGCACGGCCAGCGACACCCGGTTGCGCAGCGACACGGTGACCAGGGCCATCCGGTCGGCCGCCTCAAGGGCCTCGCGTAGCAGGGCATAGGGCTTGGCGCCCGACTTCTCCGGCTCGAGGTAGTAGGACTTCTCGAACAGCATCGGGTCGATCTGGTCGCTCGGCACGAACTTCTCGACGCTGATCTCCCGGCTGCTGTTGGCGGGGAGCTGAGCCATGTCCTCGTCGGAGAGGATGACCATCTCGCCGTCCTCGGTCTCGTAGCCCTTGGCGATGTCGGCGTACTCGACCTCCTCGCCGTCGATGCTGCAGGTCCGCTGGTACTTGATCCGTCCGCCGTCCTTGGCGTGGACCTGCCGGAACGAGATGTCCTTGCTCTCGGTCGCGGAGTAGAGCTTCACCGGGACGCTGACCAGGCCGAAGGAGACGGCACCCTTCCAGATTGCACGCATGTAGTCAGGATGCCCTGTCGGAGCACTCTCAGACAATCAGTGCCGGCGTTCGCCGCCGCCGGGTGGCTGCGGTCTGCTGGACCGTGCGCCAGACTGTCCGGGTGCTGCCGATGCTCGCGACCAAGGGGGACCACGTGCCTGCGGGGGCGGGGTGGGCGCACGAGGTGAAGTGGGACGGGATGCGGGTCCTGGTGGAGCGCAACGCGCGCGGACTGCGGATCTTCTCCCGCAACGAGAACGACGTGACGGTCTCCTTCCCCGAGCTGCACGCGTTGGCCGGGGTGGCCGAGGACTTCGTGCTCGACGGCGAGGTGGTCGCGCTGGGCGAGGGGGTGCCGTCGTTCGGGGCGCTCGCCGATCGGATGCACGTCAAGGACGCCAGCCGGGCCCTGCGGCTCGCCGAGAAGAACCCGGTCACGCTGATCGCCTTCGACCTGCTCCGTCTCGACGGTGAGGACCTGACCGCGAAGCCGCTGTCCGAGCGCCGCGAACGGCTGATGACGCTCGGGCTCGACACGCTGCCTGATCGGATGGGCGCCTGGCACGTCCCGCCGACGTACGACGACGGGGCGATGCTGCTCGAGGCGGCGACCCAGCAGGGTCTCGAGGGGATCGTCAGCAAGCGGCTGTCCGCGCCGTACCGGCCGGGCGTGCGGAGCAAGGACTGGATGAAGTTCCCGATCCGGCCGACCGGGTCCTTCGTGGTCGGCGGCTTCCGCTACGAGACCGACAGCACCCACCGGTTGGGGGCCGTGCTGGTCGGGCAGCCGACGGCGACCGGCCTGCAGTTCCGCGGGCGCGTCGGCAGCGGCATCGCCGGCAAGGCCGGTCGGCTCCTCGCCGACCTGCTCACGCCGCTGGTCCTCGACGAGTCGCCGTTCACCGAGGTGCTGCCCCGCCTCGACCGGCAGGGCACCGTGTGGGTCCGGCCGGAAGTGATCGTGGACGTGCAGTACCTCCGGCTCACCAACGACGGCCGGCTCCGCCAACCGGCGTACCGTGGCGTCCGCACCGATCTGTCGCCCGCCGACCTGGCCCCGGAGTGATTGGCATGGGAGTGACCGGCATGGGCGTGACCGGGAGAGGACTGCTGATCCTCGCTGCGGGACTGCTGCCCACCGCGACCCTGGCGCCGGTGCCCACCGCTGCGGCGACCACGATCCGCCTCGGCGGCGTGCGGGTCTCCCTGCTGCCGGGGACCACGCAGGTGATCACCGTGAACCGGACGCGCACCTGGCACGCGCGGGTGACGCTGTGGCAGCAGAACGCCAGCGGCTGGCAGGCGGTGGCCCGCGCCAGGGACGGCCGCATCGGGTACGGCGGTCTGGTCGCCGGAGCGCGCCGCCACCAGGGAACGGGTACGACGCCGACCGGCACCTACCGACTGCTCGGTGCCTTCGGCACCCACGCCCCTGCGACGGTCTGGCGACTGCCCTACCGGGAGATCCAGCGCGGCGACTTCTGGGTCGAGGACAACGGCTCGGCCTACTACAACCGCTACCGCAACCAGGCCGGCGGCGGGTTCCGGTGGTGGCTGAAGGATGGCGCGGACACCTCGGAGCGGCTCACCGACTACCCGACGCAGTACGAGTACGCCATCAACACCGGCTACAACTTCTCCCAGGTCCGCCACCGTGGCGCCGGCATCTTCCTGCACGTCAACGGCAAGGCCGCCACCGCCGGCTGCGTGTCGACCCCGCACTGGTTCATGCAGGCGGCGATGGCCCGGCTGGACCCCGCGCGGGAGCCCGTGATCGCGGTCGGGCGCTAGCGGCGATGGCCGACAAGCGCACCGAGACCCCGGTCGAGGTCGACGGTCACCACCTGACCCTGGTCAACCTGGAGAAGGTGATGTATCCCCGCACCGGCACGACCAAGGCGGAGGTGCTCAACTACTACGCGCAGATCGCGCCGGTGATGCTGCCGCACCTGGCCGACCGCGCCGTGACCCGGATCCGCTGGCCGCACGGCACCGGCGACAAGTCCTTCTTCGAGAAGAACGCGCCGAGCGGCGCACCCTCGTGGGTGCACACCGTGACCGTGCCGACGAGCGGCTCGCGCACGAAGTCCGGGGAGGAGGGTGAGCTCCGCTTCCCGATCGTCGACTCGCTGGCCACGCTGACCTGGCTGGTCAACCTCGCCTCGCTGGAGCTGCACGTGCACCAGTGGACGGTGACGAAGCGGGGCCGGCCGAAGAACCCGAACCGGCTCGTCATCGACCTCGACCCCGGAGACCCCGCCGGCCTGGGGGAGTGCTCCCAGGTCGCCCTGCTCGTCCGTGACCGGCTCGCCGAGGACGGGCTCGACTGCGTGCCGGTGACGAGTGGCTCCAAGGGCGTCCACCTCTACGCAGGCCTCGACGGCCGGCGCACCCACGAGGAGGTGCGCGACTACGCGAAGGCGATCGCCGAGGAGCTGGAGAAGTCGCACTCCAAGCTGGTGCTGTCCCAGATGACCAAGGCCCGTCGCAGCGGCAAGGTCTTCCTCGACTGGTCGCAGAACACGGGCGCGAAGACGACCATCTCGCCGTACTCGTTGCGCGGCCGCGACCAGCCGACAGTCGCCGCCCCGCGGACCTGGGACGAGATCGAGGCCGGCGCGGATGACCCCCTGGCGCTGGAGCACCTGCGCTTCGAGGAGGTCCTCGAGCGGGTGCAGGACCAGGGCGACCTGTTCGCGGTGCCGGAGTCCTGACCGCTGCAAGCAGAGTCGCTCCGAGCGCAGGAACGTCCGCCGTTCCCGAGATACGGCGGACGATGTGGAACTCCCACAGTGGACTTTGCCCCGTATTCCCGACCGTAAACCGGCTGTCCCACCCTGTGGCCGGATCGGCCGTTCCCCTTCGGAGGTTCGCTCGTTGTCACCTCCAAGAACGGGCCGACCGGCCCGGACGGGACGGAAACGATGACCGAGATCACCAGGCGCACCCTCGTCGTCGGCACGGCTGCCGTGGGAGCCGGGATGCTGACCGCCGGCCTGCTGGACGGCGCAGCCGAGGCGGCCACCCTCCAGGGCAGCCTCCCGACCAACGTCGACGTGGTCGTCGTGGGAGCCGGGATCTCCGGCCTCGTGGCCGCGCGCCAGGTCGCCCGATCGGGCCGATCCGTGCTCGTCGTCGAGGCCCGTGACCGGGTCGGCGGGCGGGTGCTGAACCACACGCTGAGATCCGGGGCGACGATCGAGTCCGGCGGAGCGTTCGTCGGCCCCACCCAGGACCACATCGTCGCGCTGGCGCACGAGCTCAAGGTGCCGATCTTCGACGAGTACGTCGACGGCAAGAGCGTCTACAACTCCTCGGGCCCACTCGGTCGCCAGGAGTACGACGGCACCGTCCCGCCCGACCCGCTGATCCTCCCCGACGCCGCGATCCTGCAAGCCACCCTCGACCAGTGGGCCTCGGAGATCGACGTCGCCGCGCCCTGGACCCACCCACGGGCCAAGGAGTGGGACTCCATGACACTGGGTGACTACATCCGCACCCACTCCCTCAACCCGGAGGGCATCGGGACCCTGATCAACGCCTGGACCCAGCCCGGGTTCGGCGCGGACCCCGACCAGCTCTCGCTGCTGTTCGTGATCCACTACGTCGCCTGCTCGGGCAACGAGACCAGCAAGGGCACCTTCGAGCGCAACTCCGACACGGCCGGCGGCGCGCAGGAGAGCCGGTTCGTCGGCGGGTCGCAGCTGGTCCCGCTGCGGCTCGCGAGCCAGCTGGGCTCCCGGGTGGCGTTGAACGCCGCGGTCACCCGGATCGACCAGACCAGCACCCGGGCCGTCGTACGCACAGCACGGGGGTCGGTGACCTGCAAGCGGGTCATCGTCGCCGTACCGCCCGAGCTGTCCCGCGAGATCACCTGGGGCCCGGCCCTCCCGGCGCGCCACAAGGCGCTGCTCGACCGGATGAACATGGGCGATCTGATGAAGTGCGACGCGGTCTACTCCGAGCCGTTCTGGCGCCAGGACGGCCTGAACGGCTTCGGGATCAGCGACCACGGCGCCGTCCGGGCGGCCTTCGACAACACGCCCGCGAACGGGAGCCCCGGAGTCCTGCTGGCCTTCGTCGGCGGCTCGACGTGGAAGCAGTACGGCCTCCAGTCGCTGGCCGCGCGCCGCGCCGCCGTGCTCCAGGGCTTCGCCGAGATGTTCGGTGAGAAGGCGCTGCACCCGATCGAGTACGTCGAGCACGACTGGACCAGGGAGCAGTGGACCAGGGGAGCGCCGGTCGCGATCATGCGGCCGGGCACCCTCACGACGTACGGCCAGGAGCTGCGCAAGCCCCACGGCCGCGCGCACTGGGCCGGCACCGAGACCTCGACGTACTGGTCCGGCTACATGGACGGTGCCGTGCGCGCCGGCGAGCGGGCCTCCGCCGAGGTGCTCCGGCTGCTCTGAGGCCGATGGGGCAGGCTGGGCCTCATGGAGATCGATCTCAGCGGCAAGACCGCCCTCGTCACCGGTTCCACGCAGGGCATCGGCCTGGCCATCGCCCGCGGCCTCGCCTCGGCCGGCGCCAGGGTCGGCATCAACGGCCGGTCCGAGGAGTCGGTGGGCGCGGCCACTGCTGAGCTTTCGGCGGACCTGCCCCACGCGGACCTGGTCGCCGTCGTGGCCGACGTGGCGAGCGAGGAGGGGGCTGCGCGGGCGGTCGACCTGCTGCCCGGGATCGACATCCTGGTCAACAACCTCGGCATCTTCGAGTCGCGACCCGCGCTGGAGATCAGCGACGACGAGTGGCGCCGCTACCTCGAGGTGAACGTGCTCTCCGGCGTGCGCCTGACGCGTGAGCTGCTGCCCGGCATGATCGAGCGGCAGTGGGGCCGGGTGCTGTTCATCGCGAGCGACTCGGCCGTCACGGTTCCGGCGGAGATGGTCCACTACGGCACCAGCAAGACCGCCCTGCTCGGCGTCTCCCGTGGTTTCGCCAAGGCGGCCTCCGGCACCGGGGTGACGGTGAACTCCGTGATCGCCGGGCCCACGCACACCGCCGGGGTCCGGGACTTCGTCTACCAGCTCGTGGACGCGGACCTGCCGTGGGAGGAGGCGCAGCGCGAGTTCATGCGCACGCACCGGCCGCAGTCGCTGCTGGAGCGGCTGATCGAGCCCGAGGAGATCGCGAACATGGTCACCTACCTCAGCTCGCCGCTCGCCTCGGCCACGACGGGCGGCGCGGTCCGCGTCGACGGCGGCTACGTGGACGCGATCCTGCCGTAGCGGGCCACCGGTCTAGTCCGTTGTCGCGCACAACTGTCCAGTTCGTGGAGTTTGCGCGGACGTCCCCTAGTGTCGGCACACAGGTCCAGTGACACCCGGAGTGGCCCTCTCGGTGGGTGTGCTGGACGACAGATCGGGGGGATCAGATGGCTGGCTTCAGCCTGCACCGAATCGCGGCACTCGCCGCCGGCGTTGCCGTCGCGATGGCCTACCTGCAGGTCTCCGAGGTCCCGGCGGCTCCGGAGATGTCCACGCCCACCCTCGACCAGGTCGTCGACTACGTGCAGGCCGACCTGACCTGGTTCCGGCACGAGGTTCCGCGGAACCTGGGCTACTGGCAGGACGTCGCCACGCACTCCACGCGGGACACGGGAGCGCTCATCGACGCGCTCTCCGGAGACGGCGTCCGCGCAGGTCAGTGAGCGCCGTGCGCCTGGTGTGAACTCCTGGGACCCCTGTGACCGGGTTGTCCACAGGCGTGGAATTCTCGGTATTCAGTCTCGAAATTCGCGGGTAGAACCGGCTCATGTCCCTGGACCTCTCGGGAAATCCGTCGGTCGACCTGGTCGGTGACCTCGACCAGGAGCTGCGTGCCGTCGTACGCCGAGAAGGGGTCGACCCGCAGCTCGAGACCCAGCGGGTGCGCCGACTGGCCGAGGAGCTGGTCCGCGCCCACGACGAGCGCAGCCTGACCGGGGTGGTCGCCCCGGTGCCCGACCCGATGGGGGTCGTCGGCGAGCTGGTCGCGCGGGTCTCCGGGTTCGGGCCGCTGCAGCGGTTCCTCGACGACCCGGAGGTGGAGGAGATCTGGGTCAACGAGCCGAGCCGGGTGTTCATCGCCCGCCACGGCCGGCACGAGCTGACCAACGTGATCCTGACGCGCACCGAGGTGCAGGAGCTGGTCGAGCGGATGCTCAAGTCCAGCGGCCGGCGCATCGACCTCTCACAGCCCTTTGTGGATGCCATGCTGCCGCAGGGCCACCGCCTGCACGTCGTGCTGGAGGGGATCAGCCGGCAGTTCGCCGCGGTCAACATCCGCAAGTTCGTGCTCAAGGCCGCCCGGCTGAGCGACCTGGTCCGGCTCGGCTCCATGCCGACCCCGGCCGCGCGGTTCCTGGAGGCCGCGGTCCTGGCCGGACAGAACATCGTCGTGGCCGGCGGCACGCAGGCCGGCAAGACCACGATGCTGAACTGCCTGGCCGCGGCGATCCCCGGCGGCGACCGGATCATCTCCGCGGAGGAGGTCTTCGAGCTGCGCTTCTCGCACCCCGACTGGGTGCCGATGCAGACCAGGCAGGCCGGGCTCGAGGGCACCGGCGAGGTGACCCTGCGCGACCTCGTGCGGGAGACGCTGCGGATGCGACCTACACGCATCATCGTCGGCGAGGTCCGGGCGGCCGAGTGCCTCGACCTGTTGCTGGCGCTCAACGCGGGTCTTCCCGGCCTGGCCACGATCCACGCCAACAGTGCCCGCGAGGCGCTGGTGAAACTGTGCACGCTGCCGCTGCTGGCGGGAGAGAACATCTCGGCGCGGTTCGTCGTACCCACCGTCGCGAGCTCGGTCGACCTCGTCGTCCACCTCGGCATCGACCACGCCGGTGTCCGTCGCATCAACGAGATCGTCGCCGTACCGGGTCGCGCCGAGCGCGACATCGTGGAGACCGAGCCGGTGTTCGTGCGTCAGGGCGGCGAGCTCGTGCACGCCGGCGGGATGCCGACGCGGCTCGACTCCTTCGAACGGGCCGGCGTCGACATCCACCGGATCCTGCGGGGCGCGGACTGATGGGGGCCGTGCTCGGCCTGCTCCTCGGGGTGGGGGTGCTGTTGGTCTGGTCGGCCTTCCAGGCGCCGGCCCCGCGACCTGCGCCGCGCCCTTCGCGGCTGCGGCCGCTGCTGGCCCGGGCCGGCCTCGGCGAGATCAGCGAGACCGGCTTCGTCGTGGTGTGCGGCGGGTGCGCGGTGGTCGCGACCGCCGCCGTGCTCGTGGCCTCGCGCACCGTGCCGGTCGCGCTCGTGTTCGGCGCGATGGGCGGCTACCTGCCCGTCGCGATCGTCAACGGGCGAGCTGATCGGCGGCAGCGCGAGTTCGCGGAGGTGTGGCCGGAGGCGGTGGACAACCTGGCTTCCGCCGTACGCGCCGGGATGTCGCTGCCCGAGGCGCTGGGTGCGCTGTCCGAGCGCGGACCGGAGCCCCTGCGGGAGGCCTTCGCCGGTTTCGCGCTGGACTACCAGGTCAGCGGCCGCTTCGCCGACGCGCTCGACCGGCTCAAGGACCGGCTGGCCGACCCCGTCGGGGACCGCGTGGTGGAGAGCCTACGGGTCGCGCGCGAGGTCGGCGGCGGCGACCTCGGCCGGTTGCTGCGCGGCCTCTCCGGCTTCCTGCGCGACGACGCCCGCACCCGCTCCGAGCTGCAGTCGCGGCAGGCGTGGACGGTCAACGGTGCGCGGCTGGCGGTGGCCGCGCCGTGGCTGGTGCTGCTGATGATGTGCTTCCAGCCGGAGGTCATCCACCGCTACTCCAGTGGCGCGGGTGTCGCTGTCCTGGTCGGCGGCGCCGTGCTCTGCGCGATCGCCTACCGGGCGATGGTCCGCATCGGTCGGCTGCCCACCGAGAGGCGGATCCTGTCGTGATGCCGGTGGCGGGCGCCCTGCTCGGAGCCGCGATCGGGCTCGGCCTGTGGCTGGTGGCCACGGCCCTCCTCGACGTACGCCGGACCCAGCTCGCCGTGCGCGTCCTGCCCTACGTCCGCGACCTGCCTCGTCCCGAGTCGCTGCCCGCGCCGGTCAGCTCCACCAACGCGTTCGCCGGGGTCTTCGGGCCGAGCCTGTCCGCCGCGGGGCGGGCCGTCGAACGCGTCCTCGGTGGGGCTGCCTCCGTGCGTCGGCGACTGCAACGCGCCGGGCTCGAGACGGACGTCGCGCAGTTCCGGGTCGAGCAGGTCATCTGGGGCCTGGTCGCGTTCGCCGTCGTGGCCGTCCCGTCCGCTGCGATCGCCGCCGCGTCGCCCGAGCGCTCGGTGCCGCTGCTGATCTTCTGCGTGATCGCCTTCGCCCTCGGCGTGCTGCTGCGCGAGAACCGGCTCACCGCGCAGGTCACCCACCGGGAGCGGCTCATCCTGCAGGAGTTCCCGACGGTGGCCGAGCTGCTGGCGCTGGCCGTCGCGGCGGGGGAGAGCCCGGTCGCCGCCCTGGACCGCGTCGTACGCCGCACCAACGGAGAGCTCTCCGCCGAGCTCGGCCGGGTGCTCGCCCAAGTCCGCACCGGGACGCCGATCACCCGGGCCTTCGACGAGCTCGCCAGCCGGTCGGGCCTGGCCGTCGTCTCCCGGTTCGCGGAGGGGATCGCCATCGCCGTCGAGCGGGGCACGCCGCTGTCCGACGTGCTGCACGCCCAGGCCGGCGACGTCCGCGAGGCCGGCCGCCGTGCGCTGATCGAGTCGGGCGCCCGCCGGGAGGTCCTGATGATGATCCCGGTCGTGTTCCTCGTGCTCCCCACTGTCGTCGTCTTTGCCTTCTGGCCGGGCCTGGTCGGCCTGCGCCTCGTTGTCCCCTAGGAGAGGATCGAGATGAGATACCTGATG
>JAOPYC010000071.1 GCA_025964795.1 Marmoricola sp. | reverse complement strand
GCGAACGCGGCCGCGAAGCCGACCACGGGCGAGATCACCATCGGGATGACGACCTTGTCGAGGATCGTCCGCCAGTGCACGCCCGTCCCGGCCACCAGGGCCGCACCGACGAGCCCGCCGATCAGGGCGTGCGTGGAGGACGAGGGGAGGCCGAAGTACCACGTGATCAGGTTCCACGTGATCGCGCCCAACAGGGCGGCGAGCACGATCACCAGGCCGTGGTTGCCCGACGGCGGCGTGATCACGTCGCTGACGGTCTTGGCCACCTCCTGGCCGAGCAGCGCGCCGACGAAGTTCATCACTGCGGCCAGGATCAGCGCGATCCGCGGTGTCAGGGCCCTGGTCGAGACCGAGGTGGCGATGGCGTTCGCCGCGTCGTGGAAGCCGTTCGTGTAGTCGAAGACGAGGGCCACCACCACCACCGCCACGACGATGGCGAGATCCACCGGTCAGGACTCCTTGGCGTGGATCTGTTCGATGATGTTGGCGACCTTCTCGAACGCGTCGACCGCGTGCTCGAGCGAGTCGACTACATCCTTGAGCTTGAGCACGTCGAGGGCGTCGTACTGGCCGCTGAAGAGCTTGGCCAGGATGCGGCGATAGCTCTTGTCGCCCGCGTTCTCGAGGCGGTTGATCTCGATCCAGTACTCCTCGAGGTTCTTCATCGACTTCAGCCGCGGCATCGCCTCTGCGGTCAGCTCCGCACACCTCTGGAGTACGTCGACCTGCTCGGCGAGCTCGGAGGGCAGCGCACCCACCTCGTAGAGCACGGTGAGGTCGACGGCCTCCTCCATGAAGTCCATGACGTCGTCGAGCCCGGACGCGAGCGCGTAGATGTCCTCGCGGTCGAAGGGAGTCACGAACGTCGAGTTCACCCGCTTGGCGATCTCGTGGGTCGTCTCGTCCGCCTGGTGCTCGGCGTCCTGCATGCGATCAGCGATCGCCTTGCGGTCAGCGGATTCACCCAGCATCTCTGCCAGGATCCCGGCGCCATCCACGAGGTGGGTGGCCGATCTGGTCAGTAGTTCGTAGAAAACGCTGTCCACGGGCTTGAAGCTCAAGGCCACGATTTAACTCCTGAGGAGGAGGATCAGAACGATGCACATGCTAGGACGTGCACGACCCGCCTGAACAACTCGGGCGCTCGACGCACGCCTCATAGTGAACAGGACGTGGACACTCTGGTGTGAATCGCCGGCGTGCCGGCGCGTCTACCAGGCGGGTCACTGACCACTTCGGGGGTGCGGGATCACCCCGAGGATCTGGTCTATCTCGGTGACGGACATGTGTGCGTCGGACTGGTTGGCAGCCACGATCAGGTTGGCCGTCAGCTCCACCTCGTCGAGAAGCTCATAGTCTTCGAGGCGCACATCAAAGGGATCCACGGAGCCCGAGTCCTTCCGTTCGTTTCGTTCTGCCTGCTTCCTGTCTTCTCTACCCGGCGCCCCCTCACTGGAAACCACTATGTGGACGGTGAGTGGCGCAAATCGATACTGCGCGGTAACAGGAGGCCGCGCGGTCGCAGGATGACAAAGAGCCCCGACCGTTCCCGGTCGGGGCCCCTCGCATGTGTCTTGTGTGCGTCAGATCAGACGGCGCGCACGTTCTCAGCCTGCGGACCCTTGGGGCCCTGCGTGACGTCGAACTCGACCTTCTGGTTCTCGTCGAGGGACTTGTAGCCCTGCGACTGGATGGCCGAGTAGTGAACGAAGACGTCGTCGCCGCCGTTCTCCTGGGCGATGAAGCCGAAGCCCTTCTCGGCGTTGAACCACTTCACGGTGCCTTGTGCCATGCTCTTTTTCTCCTGTTACTGAGGCGTGAGACCGCCACTTCGGCGGCCTCTGCAGAATGCGGGTGATACGCCGTCCCGCCTCGCAAGCCATGTAGCAAAGAGAAGAAACGCCGTTGGATCACAAACTCCAACAAGCGTTGAGTACCGCTGGAACTTGCACCCTGCAGGATCAGCCTACCAACCTTGGGACCAAACGCGAGCCAACCCCCGTTCCAATCACATTTCATTCACACTCGGGAGCGATCCCGACAGGACAGGAGCACCCGTGGCCGAGGCTGACAACGCGGAGCCGCGACGCGGTCTGCTCTCCCGGCTGGGCCGCCGTACGACGTCCCCGCCGGAGGCCGCGACTTCCACACCAGCCGCCGCTCCTGCCGAGGACGAGGGCTGGGTGCAGCACGAGCCCGGCGACGGGAGCGGGTTCGAGGGCTGGCTCTACCACTACGCCGACGGGGCGATCGTCTCCGAGGACGGCACCGTCTACGAGCGCCTGGGCGCCGGTCCGCTCACCGAGGCACCCGCGCAGCCGGACCCAGAGCCCGAACCAGAGCCCGAGCCGGAACCAACGACGATCCCGCGGTTCGTCGAGTACAGCCGCTCCGACCTGCCCAACTACGCCCTGGGCGCGGTCCTGGTCGTAGCCGCGGTCGCCGCCGTGATCACGCTGTTCCTGGTCACGCCCGACCCCAGCGCCGGGGGCTTCGTGCTGGTGGCCTGCCTCGCGGTCATCGCGGCCGCCGCGGGCTGGGGGCTGGCCAACTGGAGTCCGACGGTCGTCTCGGTGCGCGACGGGATCCTCGAGGTGGCCCGCGGGAACGACGTGGACGAGTTCGACCTCCGGGACCCGCAGACAAGGGTGGAGCTCGGTGCCCAGCCCGGGGCTCGGAGCTGGCAGACGACGGTCGCCAACCCCGGCGGGAAGAAGGTCACGGTGGGCGCCCGGCACGTCAAGGCCCAGCACTTCACCGAGATCGTCGAGCACCACCGCAACCGGCTGAAGGTCGACGGCCGGGGCGACCAGGGGGATGGCGCTTGAGCCAGCGAGTGACGTTGCCGCAGACCGGGATCTTCGCGCTCGGCACCCTGGCGCACAGCTACCTCGAGCTGAAGGTCCGGGAGTCGACCGACGCCGCCGACCTGATCAAGGCGGTGGCCGACCTCAGCGAGCCGCGCACCACCATGGGCGGCGTCAACCTGGTGACGGGGTTCCGCCCGGAGTTCTGGGGCACGGTCGCGGCGGCGAGCGCCCCCGTGGGACTCCACGGCTTCGTCGAGCCGGTCGTCGGCGGGGACGGCTTCACGATGCCCGCCACGCAGCGAGACCTGTTCGTGTGGATCTCCGGCAGCTCCTACGACGTGGTGTTCGACGCCTCCATCGGCGTGATCGCCGCACTCGCGGGGCTCGCCACCCCGGTCGAGGAGATCGCGGGCTGGACCTACCACCACGACCGCGACCTCACCGGGTTCATCGACGGCACCGAGAACCCGTCGCTGTCCGTGGCCCCGCAGCAGGTGCTGGTGCCCCAGGGCGCGCCGGGCGCCGGCGGGACCGTGCTGCTCCTGCAGAAGTGGGCCCACGAGGCCGCGGACTGGAGCGAGCTGAGCCAGGAGCAGCAGGAGCAGGCGATGGGGCGGACCAAGCCGGACAGCGTCGAGCTCGAGGACAAACCCCAGACCTCGCACGTCGCCCGCACCGACCAGGACGAGTTCGGGCACATCTTCCGACGCAACACGCCCTACGGCTCGGTGACCGAGCACGGCACCGTGTTCGTCGGGTTCAGCGCCGACCAGGGTCCGCTGGCGCGGATGCTCGCCAGCATGGCCGGCGTCGACGGCCCGCGCGACGCCCTGACCCGGTTCGCCACCCCGCTCACCGGCTCCTACTACTTCCTCCCCTCGGCGGACGACCTGCTGGCGTTCGCCACGCCAGCACGCGGCTAACGGCCTTCAGACCGCCGTCCGCCCACCGTCGACGGGAACGGTCGCGCCGGTGACATCGGCGCCCGAGCTGGACAAGAACAGCAACGCCGGGTCCATCGCGCGCAACGCGGCTGCGGGCGCTGCTGGACTCCGTCCCTCCGAGGTAGCAGTGGTGCGACATACTGCCTCCGGTGCATGAGTCCCCCATGTCCCGGGCCTCTAGCTCAATTGGCAGAGCAGCGGACTTTTAATCCGCGGGTTGTGGGTTCGAGTCCCACGGGGCCCACGTTTCGGTTGCAGGACTCGATGGTGCTCGGTGGGGGGCACACCGCGTTATCCCGGCAAATAGGTCACATCTCGGGCCAGATCGCGAAGTTTTGTCCGTCACAACCGTTCCAGGCCCGGGAACAGGTGCACACTTCAGTCCTGAAACATCCGGGAGGGCCGATGGACCAGGTGTCAGCGGACGACACTGCGCGAGCTGATCTCGGCTCGCGCCGACGCCGCATGCGTGCCAGCGCCCGCAGCCTGCACCCAGGACCGGCGACGAGGCCCGACGGCTTCCAGACCCCGGAGTGGCTCGATCGCTCGTTCGTCCTCCCCCTGACCGAGCCGGAGGCGACCGACGTGCCGACCCAGCCCGTGCCGCACCACGACGACGACGAGGAGCGGCCCCCGACGGGCGCGGCCCCCGAGTCGGGTGCGGAACCGGCACCGGCGTTCGTACGGCCGCCGAGCAAGGAGATCGACTTCGCCCGGGTCATCCGGCGATCTGACCTGAGCCGCACCGCCATCCGCGCGGCGATCGTCTCCGCGGGAGCCGCCGGCCTCGTGCTGATCCTCTTCCTCCTCACCGGCTCGCCCGTGGTCCTGGGCATGGCGATCGCCTTCGGGATCGTCTCCCTGGGCGCCCTGGGCGCACGCGTCCGGCTCGCCACGGCTCCCATCCCCCACCGGGACGCCTGAGCCGTACGCCGGGCCCAGAGCGTGCGCGAGCTCGCCGAGGCCTCCCTGCGCTTCGAGTGAGGCGTCAGCCGGTGACGCGCAGCCGGACCCTGCTCGTCGGGTAGCGCACGTCGGCGCGGGCGTAGTGGTGGTAGCGGCGCGTCAGGTTCTTCAGGTCGGTCGGCGACATCTTGATGCAGCCGTTCGAGCGGTAGTCGTTCCAGACCGGCTCCCACCGGCAGTGGTCGTCACCCTTGAGGTTGTTGCACTGGGTGTTCTCCGGGGTCTGCTCGGAGTGGATGAACAGCATCTGCCGCACGGTCCCGGTGGGGCAGGCCTTCGGGGCCAGCTCGAAGACCCGGCCGTTGACGAGCGGCGCCCTGCGGTGATCGTGCTGGACGAGCGAGTAGGTCCCGTTGGGCAACCAGCCCGTGTTGCGGTGGCACTCGTCGCGCCCCGCCTTGCCGCCGAGTCCCGACCCGGCGCGCCAGGACGCCTGCTCCACGAGCTCCCACTTCTGCGTCTTCTTCGATCCCGTCCTGGCCCACGCGCGGAACGTCACCCGCGAGTCGAACGGGTTCCGCCCGTTCTTGGCGAACACGATCGCCACCCGCTTGGCCACCCGCCTGTCCTTCCGGAGCAGGAGCTGTCGCGGCGTGACGACGGGGGCGCGCAGCTGGACCCGGGGCGGCTGGGCGTGCCGGGGCTTGCTCGCCGGCTGCGGGTGCGAGGTGGCCAGTGCCGTGGACGGCACGACCACGACCGCGCCGGACAGCGCGAGCACGACGACCACACGAGCCGCACGGGGGAAGTAGCTCATGGTCGAGCAGTTTCACAGCATCCCGAGTGAACGACTCCAGTTCGGGCGCCCGGTTACCCGGCGTGTCGCAGCCGTGACGCAGACGAGCGGGCGTTACGCCGTACGGTCCGAGACCTGGCCGCGCTCGCCGGAGTCGGTGAGCCTGGCCTCCTCGGCCGCGATCGCCTCGAGCTCCGCCCGGCGGTCCACGGCGCCCGTTCCCGGCGCGCTCACCAGCTCGCTCGCACCACCCGGGATGCGTTGCAGGGCCGCCCTCGCGAAGATCTGCTGCTCGGTGGCCACACGCTCGGAGCGGTCGTTGCTCAAGAAGGTGACGGTCCAGTGCAGCAGCGCGGTCACCTGGTTCTTGAACCCGGTCAGGTAGATGAGGTGCACGCCGAGCCACATCAGCCAGGCGATCAGGCCGGTGATCCGCAGCTTGCCCACCATCGCCACCGCGTCGAAGCGGGAGATGGTCGCCATGCTGCCCTTGTCGAAGTACTTGAACGGCGCCTGCGGCGCCTTGCCCTTGATCCGTCCCTGGATCTCCTTCGCGGCGTACTTCGCACCCTGGATGGCCACCTGCGCCACCCCCGGCAGGTTGTTCAGCGCGATCATGTCGCCCACGACGAACACCTCGGGATAGCCCGGGAGGGTCAGGTCGGGGTTCACGCCGATGCGACCCGCCCGGTCCAGCGTCGCGCCGGACTGCTCGGCCAGCGTCCGCGACAACGGGCTGGCCTGGACGCCGGCCGCCCACATCTTGGTGACGGCCTCGATCCGGCGCTTGGTGCCGTCCTTGTCCTGCACGGCGAGGCCGCGCTCGTCGACATCGGTGACCATCGCGCCGAGCTGCACCTCGACCCCGAGCTCCTCGAGGGTCTCCTTGGTCTTGGCGCCGAGCTTGGCACCGAAGGGCGGGAGGACCTGCGGAGCGGCGTCGAGCAGGATCACGCGGGCGTGCTTGGTGTTGATGAACCGGAAGTCGCGCTTGAGGGTGCGGTGGGCGAGCTCGGCGATCTGGCCCGCCATCTCCACGCCGGTCGGGCCGGCACCCACCACCACGAAGGTGAGCAGGTGCTCCACGTTCTCGCCCTTGGCGGCGAGGTTCTCGGCGAGCTCGAAGGCGCCGAAGATGCGGCCCCGGAGCTCGAGCGCGTCGTCGATGCTCTTCATGCCCGGCGCGAACTCGGCGAACTGGTCGTTGCCGAAGTAGGACTGGCCGGCGCCGGCCGCCACGATCAGCGAGTCGTACGGCGTCACCGCCTCGCGGCCCAGCACGTGGTGGGTGACGGTGCGGTTCGCGAGGTCGATCGACTGGACGTCCCCGAGGAGCACCGTCGCGTTGTCCTGCTTGGAGAGGACCTCGCGCGTGGGCGGTGCGATCTCACCCTCGGACAGGATGCCGGTCGCCACCTGGTAGAGCAGTGGCTGGAAGAGGTGGTGCGTGGTCCTGGCGATCATGGTCACGTCGACGTCGGCCTTGCGCAGGGCCTTGGTTCCGAAGAGGCCACCGAAGCCTGACCCGATCACGACGACCTGGTGACGGTCCGGGTGGTGGCGGTCCGGGTGGGCGCTGTTCGTGTTCACGTCAGGCATAACACTCATGTTCCCCGCATCCGTCCGTTGATGACCAAATCGAGCGAGTCACGTCAGTCACATGGGCGTGTCCGGCACGATGGGCCGCGTGACCCACTACGACCTCGCCGTGATCGGCACCGGATCGGGCAACCCGATCGTCGACCACCGTTTCCAGGACTGGCGGGTGGCGATCATCGAGGACAACATCTTCGGCGGGACCTGCCTCAACGTCGGCTGCATCCCCACGAAGATGTTCGTCTACCCCGCCGACCTCGCCCGAGGAGCCGCCCGCACGACGCCCGAGCTCGGCGTGCACACGTCGTACGACGGAGCCGACTGGCCGGCGATCCGCGACCGCATCTTCGCTCGCATCGACCCGATCGCGGCAGGCGGCAAGGACTACCGCGAGGGCCTGCCCAACGTCGACGTCTACACCCAGCACGCGACGTTCGTGGACGACCACACCCTCACCCTGCCGAGCAAGGGCGGCGGCACCGGCGTGCAGATCACCGCCGACCAGATCGTGATCGCGGCCGGCAGCCGGGTGGACGTGGCCGACCTACCCGGCCTCCACGAGGTCGACTTCCACACCAGCGACACGGTCATGCGTCTCGACGAGCTGCCACGGCGGATGGCCATCGTGGGCGGCGGCTACGTGGCCGCCGAGTTCGCGCACGTCTTCTCCGCGCTCGGCACCGCGGTCACCCAGATCCAGCGCGGCCCGCTGCTGCTGCGTGAGCACGACGACGACATCGCGAGACAGTTCACCGAGATCGCCGGTCACCAGTGGGACGTCCGCCTCGACACCACGGTCACCGGGTTGGAGCGGCGCGGGTCGGCCACGGCGCTCACCCTGTCCGACGGCAGCACGCTCGAGACCGACGTGCTCCTGATCGCCACCGGGCGCCTGCGCAACGGGGACCGGCTCGGCCTGGCGAACACCACGATCGCCAGCCAGGGCGGCAAGGTCACCGTCGACGAGTTCCAGCGGACGTCCGCAGCCGGCGTCTGGGCCCTGGGCGACGTCAGCAGCGACTACGAGCTCAAGCATGTCGCCAACCACGAGGCCCGGACGGTCCAGCACAACCTGCTGCACCCCGACTCGCTGGTCGCCAGCGACCACCGGTTCGTGCCCAGCGCGGTCTTCACCTCGCCCCAGATCGCCAGCGTCGGGCTGACCGAGCGGGACGCCCGCGAGCAGGGCATCGACCACGTCGCGGTCTCCCACGACTACGCCGACGTCGCCTACGGCTGGGCGATGGAGAGCCCTCCCGGCCGCTCGTTCGTGAAGCTGATCGGCGACCCCGCGGGTGAGCGGCTTCTCGGCGCGCACATCATCGGACCGCAGGCGAGCCTGCTGCTGCAGCCCCTGGTGCAGGCCATGAGCCTGGGCACCTCGCCGACCGAAATGTCCCGTGGGCAGTACTGGATCCACCCATCCTTGGCGGAAGTGGTAGAGAACGCCTTGTTGAAAATGGTCACAAAATGAGTGCTCTCCGGGTCGTATTCCCCTAATCTCTTGCTCAGGCGGGTGACCTTGCCTTACCCCCCGCCATCCTTGTCCGGCGCAGGAGCGAGGGAAGGTGCCTCTGAGCAAGCGATCTCTCGTCCTGCCCGCGAGCCCACCATCGGTGAAGCTCGCGCGCTCCTGGGTGTCCAAAGTGCTCGAGGAGATCGGGCGCGAGGACCTCGTCGACGCCGCCCAGCTGGGGGTGTCCGAGCTGGTCACCAACGCCTTGATCCACTCCCAGCCACCGCTGTCGGTGCGGGTCCGCGGCACCGTTGACCACCCGCGGATCGAGGTCGTGGACTCCTCGCCCGTGCCGCCGCAACGGGCCCCCGTCGCGCCCGAGATCGAGGACGTCGACGAGTTCAACATGACCACCTTCGGCCGGGGGCTGGACCTCGTGGCGATGATGTCGCGACGCTGGGGATCCGACCTCGCCCACGACGGGCGCAGCAAGTCGGTGTGGTTCGAGCCGAGCGGGCTGGCGAAGTACGAGTCCCACCTCGAGGGCGAGATCTTCGACTTCGACCCCGACCTGCTGGGGGACGAGGACGTCTCGGAAGGTCCGCGGATGCCGATGCGGCTCCTGGGGGTTCCCGCCAAGCTGTTCGGCGAGATGCGCCGCTACCACTTCGAGGTACGCCGCGAGCTCCGCCTGCTGGCGATGACCGCCCCGGACGACTACCCGCTCGCCACCCAGATCACCGAGATCTTCGTCCAGGCCGACCGGGAGCGTCGCTCCAGTGCGGGGATCTCGCGGCTGGACAAGGCGATAGCGGACGGCTCGGACAGCATCGACCTGGACTACCACGTCCCGGCCAGCACCCCGACGACCATGGCCCGCATCCGTGACCTCCTCAGCGAGGTCTACCGCGCCCTCTCGCAGGAGCACCTGCTCTCGCTGCGCCCGCCGGACCTGATCGTGGAGCTGGAGACGTGGTACTTCACCGAGTTCGAGCGGCAGGGCGTCGGCGAGAAGCCGCAGCGCTGGACCGGCCCGACCTCGATGCCCCCTGCATGACGGGGGCCCCGCCTCCACCTTCGATCGGCGCCGGGGTGCTGGCCACCGCCCTGGGTGGCGCCCTCGGTGCGGTCCTCCGGTGGGCGCTGACCCAGGCCTTCCCCACGTCGGCGGGCGGGTTCCCGTGGACGGTCCTGCTGATCAACGTCGTCGGCTCCGGTCTGCTGGCCTCGCTGCCCCTGCTCGGTGAGGTACGACGACGACCGTGGCTGCCACTGTTCCTCGGGACCGGGGTGCTCGGCGGGTTCACCACGATGTCGGCGGCGTCGACGGACACCTTCACTCTGCTGGACCACGGGCACGTGGGTCTCGGGATCGCCTACTGCCTGGGCACCCTGGCGGCCGCCCTGGGAGCGGTGCTGGTCGTGGGCCGGCTTTCCACCGCTGACGAGCGAGGGCGCTTCGACGCCGCCGGGGGCGAGGAGTGACCGCGCTGCTGGTCGCGCTCGGCGCCGCAGTCGGGGCGCCCCTGCGCTACCTCGCCGGTCGGCTGCTGGACGGGCGCACGCACTGGGGAACGCTCGCCGTGAACCTGGCCGGCTCGGCGATGCTCGGCGCCCTGGTGGGCGCTGCGGTCCGCGGCGAGTGGCTGGCCCTGCTGGGCACCGGCTTCTGCGGCGGGCTGACCACCTACTCCTCCTTCGCGGTGCAGGCGGTGGGCAGTGGGCCGCGGCGCGGGACGGCGTACGCCGTGATCACCGTCACCGGTTGCCTCGCCGTCGCCACCCTGGGACATCTGGTCGCCACGTCGCTGTCCTAGTGTGGCCGGGTCCGGGGGCCTCCCGGGATCCGAGGACCGAAGGGGAGCAGCATGCGTTCGCGACGGCGGCCGGCGACCCTGGCGAGCTTTCTGCTGCGGGGCGCCCGCCTGGTCCCCGTGGTCGGGAACGCCGCCAACAGCGGTCCCGGCGTACAGCTCGACGTCCCCACGGACACCCCGATGGACGTCCTGGTCAGTGACGGTCGCGTCGTCGAGATCGGCGAGCGGCTCTACCGACCCGACGGGGTCGAGGAGCACCTCGCCGACGGTCGCTGGCTGGTGCCCGGGCTCTGGGACCAGCACGTGCACCTCGGCCAGTGGACGATGGTCTCGCAGCGGCTCGACCTGACCGGCACCCGTTCGGTGGAGGACGCGCTCGACCGGGTCGCCCGGCGGCTCGCCGAGGGGCCCGACGGCGCGGTCATCGGCTGGGGTCACCGGTCGGCAGGCTGGACGCGGCAGCCAACCGTGCGCGAGCTCGACGAGATCTCCGGTCAGCGCACCGTCATCCTGATCAGCGGTGACGGGCACAACGCCTGGCTCAACTCGACGGCCCTGCGCGGGCTGCGGCTGCCCCAGCGTGACGGCGTCGTCTCCGAGGCGGAGTGGTTCCAGACCTACCCACGGCTGGTCGACGTCGTCGGCAGCGACGGCACCTCGCCGGACGCCTACCTGAACAGCCTGCGCGAGGCGGCCGCCAAGGGCGTCACCGGACTGGTGGACCTCGAGTTCGACCAGACGCTGGACGCCTGGCCCGAGCGGGAGGCGGCCGGGGCCGAGCTGCTCCGGGTCAAGGTCGGCGCCTACACCGACACCCTGCCGGAGTTCCTCGCCGCCGGGCTGAGCACCGGGGACCCGCTGCCCGGGTGCGGACCGCTGGTCACCATGGGGCCGCTGAAGATCATCTCCGACGGGTCGCTGAACACGCGGACCGCGTGGTGCTGCGCGCCGTACGCCGACAGCGGGGAGAACGGCGCGGCCAACCTCCCCGCCGCCGGGCTGCGCGTGCTGATGGCGCACGCGAGCCGGCACGGCCTCGAGGTCGCGGTGCACGCGATCGGGGACGCCGCGGTGCGCGAGGCGCTGGCGGCGTACGAGGAGACCCGCGCCAGCGGCACCATCGAGCACGCCCAGCTGATGAACCGCGAGGACAGCCGGACGATGGCCCGCCTCGGCATCCGCGCGAGCGTCCAGCCGGCCCACCTCCTCGACGACCGCGACCTGACGGAGACGTTCTGGCCGGACCGCGCCGACCGCTGCTTCGCGCTGCGCTGGCTGCACGACGACGGGGTCGAGGTCGTCCTCGGCAGTGACGCCCCGGTCTCGCCGCTGGACCCGTGGGACGCCATGGCCGCTGCGGTGCACCGCAGCGCCGACGACCGGGAGCCGTGGCACCCCGAGCAGGCGCTGACGGTCCACGAGGCGCTGGCCGCGAGCACCAACGGGCTGGGCACGGTGACCGTCGGCCATCCCGGCGACCTCGCGCTGCTCGACGCCGACCCGCTTCCCCAGGGGTCCTCGCGGGAGCAGGCCAAGTCGCTGCGGTCGATGCACGTGGCCGCCACCTGGGTGGACGGCCGGCTCGCTCACTCCGACTTCTGAGGGTCCTCGCCGTCCCCTGCGCCGGATCCGGGACCGGTCGGCAGGCCCAGGGCCAGGGTGAGCTCGAGGATCGTGCGCGGGTCCTCCAGCCGGTCGCCGAACAGCTCGCGCAGCTGACCGAGGCGGTAGCGCACCGTCTGCGCGTGCACGAACAGGTCGGCGGCGACCGCGTCCCGGCGACCGTGGTGGAGCACCCACGAGCGCAACGTCTCGGTGAGCTTCTCCGCGCTGGTGGCGCTCAGTCCCTCCAGCGGGGACAGCACCCGCGCCCGCAGGTCGGCCATCGCGCTCTCGTCCGCGGTGAGCACCAGCTCGGCGAGGTGCTCCTCGCTGTCGGTGCCGAGGTCGAGGACCCGCACCCGCAGCGCCCGGTCGTACGACGACCGCACGTCCAGCCACGGCCGGGCCGGACCGGCGACCGCGCCGAGTCCCTCCAGCGCCTTGAGCAGCGTCCGCCGACTGCGGCCGTGGACGTTCGGCACCAGCAGCAGCACCAGGCCCTCGCCACCCTCGACGGGCGGCGTCTCGGTCGACTGGAGGGTCTCGCCCACGATCGCGTTGAACACGGCACGCACCTGCGACTCCGGGACGATCACGGCGGTGAGCGTCTCGGGAGCCGACCAGTCGGCGCGCTCCGCCGCCGCCTCGACGGCCTCCGGGGTGGAGCCGTCGAGCAGGTGGGCGGCCAGGCGCTCCAGCAGGCGGTGCCGGACCCGGCCCGAGGTCGCGAGCTCGTCGTTGTGCCCCGCCACGCTGCTCGCGGAGAGCTCGTCGATGTAGGCGAAGACCAGCTCCGCGAACCTGGCCAGGGTGTCGGCGTCCACCTGGTTGCGGACGGCGGTGGCCGACATCTCCCGCCACGCCACCTGGGCCCCGATGCGGTACGCCGAGAGCAGGGCGTCGACCGAGCGGCCGCTGCGGGCCTCGCCACGACCGAGCTGGTAGGCCCCGTCCACCGCCGGGGCGGTCGGGGTCTGCGCCAGCCCGGCCCCGGAGCGCCCGGCCAGGGAGATGAAGCCGCCGAGGGCCAGCTCGACCGCCTGCCGGATGGTCTCCCCCATCGGGCCGCTGAGGGCGTCCGAATAGCTCGGCACGGCGTCGGTGATCGCGGACACGGTCCGCTCCGCCACTCCGGGCAGAATGTTGCGCAGGTCACTGATCGTCCCCGCACCCAGGCGAAGTTCGGGCTGCAGAGCCAACTTTTCATCCTTTGCGAACAAAACCGTGCCGTCGATTCACGCGCTCAGGTCATGACTTTAGCCTGTTTCTACATCAGTCTTGATACATGGCCACGACGACCTTTCTAGCTCCCGCGAAGCGAGGACCCCGCGAGCTCCGCAAGGCGCTCCGCGAGCGGGTCCTCCGCGTCGCCGAGCTCGCCGCGACCCCGCTCGTCCCCTCCGACTACCTCGACGTCTTCAACCCGCTGCGGGCCGGCGCCGCCCTGCGCGGCCGCATCGAGGAGATCCACCCCGAGACCGCCGACGCCGCCACCATCGTCATCCGTCCGGGAGCCGACTGGGCCGGCCACGTGCCCGGGCAGTACCTCCGGATCGGCATCGACGTCGACGGCGTCCGCCTGTGGAGGGCCTACTCGCTGACGCACGGCCCCCGCACGGACGGGCGCATCTCGATCACCGTCAAGGCCGTGCCCGACGGCAAGGTCAGCAACCACCTCGTCCACCAGGCGCAGGTCGGCACGCTGGTGCACCTCGAGCAGGCCGCGGGCGAGTTCGTGCTGCCGCCCGACGGTGGCAAGTTCCTCTTCGTCACCGCCGGCTCCGGGATCACCCCGGTGATCGGGATGCTGCGCAACCTGTTCCCGGTCGCCGAGTCGGGCGTCGTACGACTGCCGCGCAGCGAGCCCTTCGACATCGTCGTGGTGCACGTCGCCCCCAGCGAGCCGCACTCGATCTTCATCGACAACCTGCGCGAGCTCGACAAGGCCGGCCTGATCGACCTGGTCGCGCGCTACGACGACGAGCACGGCGTCCTCGACGTCGCCGACCTCGAGGACCTCGTCCCCGACCTGGCCGAGCGCACCACGTTCGCGTGCGGCCCCGCCGGGCTGCTCGACGCCCTCGGCGTGCACCACGAGGAGCGCGGCATCAAGCTGCTCACCGAGCAGTTCAAGGTCGCGACCATCGTCGCCGGCGAGGGCGGCACCCTGAGCTTCACCCGGAACGACACGGTCGTCGAGGCCGACGGCTCGCGCCCGATCCTCGACGAGGCCGAGGAGGCCGGCGTGCTGATGCCGAGCGGGTGCCGGATGGGCATCTGCTTCGGCTGCGTGCTGCCGCTGCGCGAGGGCACCGTGCGCGACCTGCGCACCGGCGAGATCACCACCGCGGCCCTCGGTGACGGCGTCAAGATCCAGACCTGCATCAGCGCTGCCGCCGGCAGCTGCGAGATCGACCACTGACCATCACCTGACCAGCTGATCACCACCCGAAGGAGATCATCATGACCGTCCTGCAGCGCAAGACCACCAGCCCGATCGACCACCTCACCGACGCCGACATCGAGCAGATCGGTGTCGAGCTCGACGCCATCCGCGCCGAGGTCGTCGCCGCGCGCGGCGAGAGCGACGCGAAGTACATCCGCAAGGTCATCGACACCCAGCGCAAGCTCGAGCTCGGCTCGCGCGCCGTGCTGCTGTTCTCGCTGTTCCCGCCGGCCTGGTTCGTCGGTACGGCGGGCCTGTCCGTCGCCAAGATCCTCGAGAACATGGAGATCGGCCACAACGTCATGCACGGTCAGTGGGACTGGATGCGCGACCCGAAGATCCACTCCTCGACGTGGGAGTGGGACAACGCCTCCCCGTCCGAGCAGTGGAAGCACTCGCACAACGAGCTGCACCACAACTTCACCAACGTCGTCGGCAAGGACAACGACCTCGGCTACGGCATCATGCGCGTCGACGAGGACCAGCGCTGGCACCCGATCTACCTCGCGCAGCCGTTGTGGAACTTCATCAACGCCTGCTTCTTCGAGTACGGCATCGCGGCGTACGACCTGGAGATCGGCAAGAACGTCAAGCGCAAGACGCTCAAGTCGCCCGAGTTCAAGGCGCGCGCCTCGGTGACTATGCGCAAGATCCGCAACCAGTTCAAGAAGGACTACGTCGTCCACCCGATCCTCTCTGGCCCCTCGATCCTGCACACGCTGACCGCGAACTTCACCGCCAACCTGGTCCGCAACCTGTGGACCCACTCGGTGATCATGT
>JAOPYC010000064.1 GCA_025964795.1 Marmoricola sp. | reverse complement strand
CCGGCCTGCAGCAACGCCTCGATCAACACCGACGGGATCCCACACAACCCGAACCCACCCACCGACAACCGCGCGCCATCGCGAATGTCCCCGACCGCCTCGGCCGCACTGCCCACAACCTTGTCCATCAGTTCTCCGGTGACGTGTGGGCGCGGGCCGAGGCGGTGAGGGTGGCTGGTGACAGCCCCCGAATCGAGGCGTCGAGCACCTCGACCGTGTGCGCCATGCCCATCGGATGGCCGGACCGCTCGATGGCCGTGGCGACCTGCATCAGACAGCCGGGGTTGGCCGTGACCAGCACCTCGGCAGCCGTGGCCACGATGTTCGACGCCTTGCGGTCCCCGAGCTCGCGGGCAGGCTCGGGATTCAAGATGTTGTAGATGCCGGCGGAGCCACAGCACAGCTCCGCCTCTGCGATCTCCCTCAGCTCCAGACCGGGGATGCCCTGAAGCAGCCGCCGGGGCTGGAGGCGCACGCCTTGGGCGTGGCCGAGGTGGCAAGCATCGTGGTAGGCGATGGACATCTCGAGGGAGTGACGTGTCGCCACCGGACCGAGCTGGTCGAGGATCTCCGCAATGTCTCGCACCCGCTCCACGAAGCTGCGCGCACGCTCGGCGTATTTCGGGTCGTCGCTGAGGATTCGCGCGTAGTCCTTCATGGTCGATCCGCAGCCGGCCGCGTTGACGACCACCCAGTCCACCCCCGAAGCCTCGAACGTGTCGATGAGATTCCGGGCGTAGCTTTGCGCCTCCTCCTCGCGTCCGTTGTGCGCCGACAGCGCTCCACAGCAGCCCTGCGCTCGGGGAACGATCACATCGCACCCCTCAGCCTGCAGCACGCGTGCCGTCGCGGCGTTGACCCCAGGGAAGAAGGCGCCCTGCACGCACCCGGTGAGGAGCCCGATGACGGCTCGCCGCCGGCCAACCGCGGGGCTCCGCTCCGGTAGCGGTCGCGACTTCTCGAGGCGAGGCGCCAAGCTCTCCATCGCAGCGAGTTGCGGCGAGAGTCGTTCGAGCAGTCCGGTCTGGCGCAGCCGCCGGTCCAGTCCCGTGCGCTGCAGCGCCCGCAGTGGACCCTTGAGGAGGCGCAAGCGTCGAGGATGGGGGAAGAGCGCGAAGATCAGTCCGCGCAGGGCCTTGTCCTTCGCCGAACGGTCGTGGTGGCGCTCGACCTGGGCCCGGGTCTGCTCGATCAGGGTGTCGTACTGCACCCCTGAGGGACAGGCGGTCACGCAAGCCATACAACCGAGGCACGCGTCCCAGTGCGACACCATCGAGTTGCTCATCGGCTCACCCTCGAGACCCTCCTTCATCAAATAGATCCGGCCGCGTGGGGAATCCATCTCCTCGCCCCAGAGCACGTAGGTCGGGCAGGTCGGCAAGCAGAAGCCACAGTGCACACAGTCACCGATCAGCGCGGCGTCCGGAGGGTGATGCTCGTCGAAGGCGCCACCGGGAGCTGGCATGCCGAGATCGATGATGCTGCCCATCTCGCCGAAAGAGCTTCCGGCGTTCTGATGGCCGGTGTCCTGCTGGACGATGCCCGCAGCAGTGTTGGTCGTGTCGCTGGTCATATTGAAGGCCTCCTACGAAGCGGCCCGGCGTCAGCCGGTGGTCGGGATCGAACTGGTCTTTGACGCGGCGCATGAGGTCCAGGGCCGACACGGGTCCCCAGACGTCCAGGCGCGCCTTCGCATCACGCGGCGTCGAGAACGACCGCCGCGCCGCCCACGTGAGTGCAGGCGGCTCGTAGACCGTCGACAGCCTCTTGGACGCGGACGAGCGGCGTACCAGGAGCGATGGCGGCGTAGACCGCTCCGGTGCCGGCACACCCTCGCAAGGCCACACCGTGGTGGTCAGCGGTCGCGAGGATCTGGCGGAGACCGGAGAGTGGGAGGCCCAGCTTCAGGGCCGTCGCGCGATCGTCCCCGGTGGCTGCCGGGTCCCAGGGGTGCGTCGCGCTGCCGCCGGGCGGGTGCGGTGAGGACGTGGTCTCCGGACCGAGCAGGCGGCGCACGACCGTAACCCCGATGAGCAGGTCCCGGGCCGTGCCGTGACTGAGACGCTGGTCGTCCTGTCCCACGATCGCCTGCACGTCACTCAGTCGGGCGCCGGCCTCCGCGGCGACGATCAGGTCGGTATGCATGTGACTCCTTCCTCGAACCGGTGGTCAGGCAGTCGCAGGCGCGAGTGCGTCTTCCTCCCGGGTGGGGACCATGGCGACCGCCTTGCGCCTGCGGCGGGCCCAGCCGGCCACGCTGTTCGCGGTGATCGCGAGGAGCAGGATCAGGCCGTAGGCAATCTGCAGACCGTCCAGTCCTACGTGGGCGAGACTGAGCAGGTTCTGGACGAGGAACAGGGCCGCACCACCACATGCCGCGCCCAGCAACCCGCCGCGGCCACCAGAGAGCAGCACTCCCCCGAGTGCCACGGCAGCGATCGACTGGAGGGTGAAGACCGACGAGACGCCGGGGTCGCCCGACTGCAGCAGCCCGGTGAGGGCAAGTCCGCCGATGGAGGCAATGGCGCCCGCGACGCAGTACGCGAGAAAGCGCGTCAGGGGCACGTCCACCCCTGAGGTGTAGGCCGCGCGCTCGTCGGCCCCGGTCGCGTATAGGTTGCGCCGGAAGGCCGTCGAGATCAGCAGCATCCATGCGAGGGACACCGCGAGGATGACCACCAGCATGCCGGGGACCGGACCGACCTGGCCGGTGAGGTCGGCCAGCCACATGGGGACTGCGCCTCCCGACGTCGGCAGGATCTCCAGCGTCAGCCCTAGGTAGGCGAGGTAGGTGCCGAGCGTCGCGACGATCGCCGGGACCCCCAGGTAGGCGATCAGGAACCCGTTCAAGGCACCCGAGGCCAACCCGATCGCCAGGCACACGGGGATCACGACAAAGGGGTCGGTGATCCCCCGGCCGGCGAGCTCGACGACCACGATCGCGTTCACGAGGCCGGCCAATGGACCGACCGAGAGGTCAACCCCTGCCCGGCCTCCGATGACGGCGACGGCCTGGGCCATGGAGAGAAGGATGATCGGGGCCGCGCCGCTGAGGGTGGGCGCCCAGCTCGACGGTGCCAGGAAGCCGGAGCTGAAGATGCTGCTGGCCACACACAGCACCACGACTCCGGCGACGATGGGGAAGCTGTAGGACAGGGACCTGGCCCCGGTTCGGACACTTCGCAGTGCGCTCATCTCTCGGCACCTTCTCCCAGCATCGCAGCGACAACGGTTTCTTCGTCCAGCGCCTCCCGGGGCAGCAACTGGTGCAGCGACTGCTCGCGGAAGACGGCCACCCGGTGGCACACGTCGACAAGCTCCTCCACCTCGGTGGAGAGCAGGACCAACGACACCCCCTCGGCGACGAGCTCCGAGAGCACCGACATGATGTCGGCCTTGGAGTTCACGTCGACTCCCCGCATCGGGTCGTCAAGCAGGAGAACCCGCGGCGACGTGGCGATCCAGCGACCCAGGACGACCTTCTGCTGGTTGCCGCCGCTCAGCGTCTCGATGGCCACCTGGGGGCTCGCTGCCACCAGTCGCATCCGTTCTGAGAGCTCGGACGCGGCGGTGCGCATCCGGCCTAGGTCGAGCAGACCCATGCGCGAGAAGCGACGCAGGGCCGGCAGTGTCAGGTTGTCCTCCACCGAGGACGCGGCGAAGATTCCCTCGCGCTTGCGGTCACCCGGCACATAGGCGACCTGCGCCTTGTTGGCGTTCGTCGCATTCCGGATGGGAGTCGACGTCCCGCTGTCCGGGTCGATCGCGGTCACCGTGCCGGCGTGCAAGGAGTCCCACCCAGCCAGGCAGCGCAGGAAGCGCGCGTGCCCGTGGCCTTCGAGCCCCGCGAGGCCGAGAATCTCGCCCGCAGCGATCTCGAGGTCGAAGGCGCGTCCAGCGGCGTCGAGTCGCGCGCCCTCCACCCGCAGCACCGGCGTCCCTGCTGAAGGTGCCGCCGACGCGGCACGGTCCACACGCTCGCGTACGGCGCGGCTCGGCGGCGACATCAGCCGCACGATCTCCGAGCGGGACATGACGCTCCTGTCGAGCACCCCCGCGATCCGACCGGATCGCAGGACGGTGACCGTGTCGGCCAGCGTCTCGATCTCGTCCAGCCGGTGGGAGATGTACAAGATGCCGCGCCCTTCGGCTGCGCCTTCCCGGATGACGGTGAACAACCTCTCCCTATCCTCGATGTCGAGTGCCGAGGTGGCCTCGTCGAGGAGCAGGAGGTCCCACGGACGCATCAGCGCACGACCGATCGCGACCAGGTGTCGTCGGGACAGCGGCAGCCGCCACATGGGCTGGCTCAGGTCGAGGTCGCCGAGGCCGAGCCGGCTCATCTGCTTGGTGGCCGCGCGCTCGGCCTCCGCTCGTCCTTGACCGCGACGAAAGGTCCCGCCCTGACCGAGGCAGAGGTTGTCGAGGACGGAGAGCTCGTCGGCCACGAGGGTCTCCTGGAACACCGTGACGATCCCCCTGCGCTGGGCGTCCCGCGGGCGCCGCAGCGAGGCCGCCTCGCCCTGCCAGGTGAGCGTGCCTGATCCCGGCCGGACGATCCCGCTGATCGTCTTCACGAGTGTGCTCTTGCCGCAACCGTTCTCACCGATCAGCGCGTGCACCTCGCCACGGCGTACGACGATGGACGCGTCCACCAGCGCCCGGGTCTGGCCATAGCTGACGTTGAGGTCGCTGACTTCCAGGAGGGTGGTGTGGCGGGTTTCTCCCGGGCGTGACCGGGTCCGGCTCAGGGCGTCGCTCATATTCGCGTCCTCACGTGTGCTTCGCGTCCGTACAGGTAGACGAGGGCGACGATCAGCGTGCCCAGAAGGATCTGCTGGACGTTGGTGCCGACCCCTACGCCCAGCAGGAGCGTGGTCAGATTGCTGATCAGGAAGGCGCCGGCCAGTGTGCGCCCGACTCCACCACGGCCCCCGAGCAGCGAGGTGCCGCCGACGACGACCGCGGCGATGGTCAGGAACAGGTACGGCTGGCCGACATCGATGTTCGCTCCGCCGCTGAAGCCGCCGAGGAAGATCCCGGCGATGGCTGCGGCCGCGGCGCTCGCGGCGAACGCGGACGCCCACACGACCGGCAGCCGTACCAGGGCAAGTCGCGCGGCGGTCGGGTTCATGCCGCTCGCGTAGATGCGGCGGAATGACGGAGACCGTCGCTGGAGGAGCACCAGTACGCCGGTCAGGGCCACCCAGACCAGGACCACCAACGGCATCGGGATGCCGAGCGTGGTGGCGTTGACCGAGACACTCTCGGTGATCCACTCCGGGATGGTGCCGCCGGCCGACCCCTTGTTCAGCATCATCGTCACGCCGGTGAGGATCGATCCGGAGGCCAGCGTCACGACGAGGGCAGGTGCCTGCAGTCGGTGGGCGAGCAGGCCGTTCAGTACCCCGACGACCACTGCGACAGCAAGGATGAGCAGGAACGTGGTCGCGAAGGACCAGCCACGAGCGCTCAGCACGGCGAGGCTGACGCTGGAGAGCCCGATCATCGAGGCGACCGAGAGGTCGAGTCCGCCGACGATGATCGCCAGGGTCTGGCCGATGCTCGCGATCCCCAGGATGCTGGCCAGCACGAGCAGGGACTTGATGCTCGCGACCGACAAGAACCCAGGCATGAAGATGCAGGTGGCCAAGAACACGAGGACGGCGAAGACGTAGACGCCGTACTGGCTGCCCAGTCGCCTGAGGTCCCAACGGGGACCGGCGGTGGTTGGTTGGGTGAGTGTCGCCATGGGAGTTCCGTCCTGCGAGGGGCGCCCGGCAGCGCGGCTGGGCGCCCCTCGACTGGTTCGGCTGGTGCTAGAAGGACTTCGCGGTTGCGTACTCGAGGGTTGGCAGCTCACCGGTGGTGCCGGGGAGCAGCGGGTCGAGGTCCTTGGGGTCCACCCGGTACTTCTCGGGCGCGTTGGGGTAGCAGTTGCTGTTCTCTGTCATGCCCGGCTGGTACCACTCGTCGAGGTTGTCCTTGGTGATCAGTGGCATGTCGAACAGCAGCACGTTGGAGACGGGCTTGGCTCCTGCGAGCACTCGCTGCGCGGCCTCCATCGCCATGTAGGCGAACGGTTCGCCGGCCTGCAGGAAGGAGAAGTTGTCTCCCCCATTCTTGTGCCACAGGGCCAGCCCCGCGCAGGTGCCGGAGAACGCCTCGACCTTGTAGTCCTTGCGCCCTGCCTGTTCCAGTGCCTGGTTAACCGCGGAGGACATCAGGCCTGCCTGCCAGACACCGTCGATCTGATCGGGGTGCGTGGCGAGGTAGGAGAGCATCTCGCTCTTGGCGATCGACGGGGTCCAGTTGCCGTAGATCTCGCCGGTGACCTTGATGTCGGGGTGCTTGGCCAGGGCGTCGAGGGCACCTTGGCGCTCGGCCTCCGCGGCGGGGACTCCCTTGATGGCGTTCACGAGGACGACGTTGCCCTTGCCATCCAGACGCGAGGCCAGGTTCTCAGCGGCCAGGTAGGCCATCCGGTACTGGTTCACGTCGACGGAGATCATGTTCGGGCAGGAGGCCTCGGTGCCGTACGAGACCACCAGGACGCCCTTTTCGTAGGCGTTCTTGACCGCCGAGCACAGACCGGTGGCGGTGCCGGGGTAGGTGAAGATCACCTGGCACCCCTGCTGCACGAGGTTGTTCATCTGCGATAGCTGCACGCTCACGTTGTTGTTCGAGTCCGTCATGACGAGCGGTCCGGTCGCCTTGCCCTGCTTGACCAGTTGCCCGACGAGGGCCTTGAGCATGCCCACAGAACCGAGTGGGGGGCCGACGCGGAAGACCTGCTTGGTGTAGGACTCCGCGAGGCAGTATTTGAGCGGGCCGGTGGGCGCCTTGTACTCGGCGAGTGGGTCCTTGGTCACCTTCACGACCGAGAAGGCGTCGTAGAGCGACCGTTGGGCTTCGGGGATGAAGCTGACGTCCTGCTTCTTGTTGGCATTGGCGTCTGATCCGGACGACCCGGTGACACCTGTGTTGCCGCAGGCGCCGAGGACGAGGGCGAAGAGGACGACGACGGCCAGCATCACTGCCGGGCGGGCCGCGCGGTGCGGTTGATCTGGACTCACAGCTGCTCCTGTTTTTGGGTGAGTTGGTATGCCGCACGGCGGGGTCGCCGTACGTTCGTGCCGTGCTGCTCCGAGACGAGGTGCACCGGGCGGTGCGTTAGGCCTACTCCAGGGGAATGACCCCGGCGCCGGGGGTGATGAGGGTGTCGATCGTCCCCAGTCCCTCGATCTCGAGACGCACCTGGTCACCGGGTCTCAGCCACGGGTACTTCTCGGTGCCGTGCACGCGGGAGAGCTCGAGGATGCAGCCCGTGCCGACGGTGCCGCTGCCGATCAGGTCGCCCCGCTTGAGCCGGGTGCCGCGCGAGGCGTAGGAGATCATCTGGCCAAAGGACCAGTAGATGGTCTTCCAGTTGCCGGCGCTGTAAGGCTGGTCATTGACGTAGGCCGACATCTCCAGGTCGTAGCCCTTCCCGCTGCGACGGTCCGCGAGCTCGTCAGGGGTTACCAGGAACGGCCCCACGCTGGTGGCGGAGTCCTTGCCCTTGGCCGGGCCCAGGGACTGGCGCATCTCACGGGACTGCAGGTCCCGTGCGCTCCAGTCGCCCAGGATCGTGTAGCCGGCGATGTAGTCCTCCGCCTCCTGGGCGGACACGTCGGAGCAGTCGCGGTCGATGACCGCTGCGACCTCCAGCTCGAAGTCGAACTCGCTGGAGCCGGGGGCGATCGCGACCGGGTCGTGCGGCCCCTTCACGGCGGCGGGATTCGTGAAGTAGAAGACCGGGAACTCGTACCAGGTCGGGTCCACTGGGAAGCCGGTCGCCTCCATAGAGGTGACGACGTGCTCCTCGAAGGACATGAAGTCCCGGATCGAGGGTGGCACCGGCACCGGGGAGCGCAGCTCGGCGTCGGCGTAGGGCAGGACCTCGAACGGCTTACCGAAGGCCTCCTCCGCGGCGAGCTTGAGCCGGTGGCCCCGGTCGCCGAGCAGGTCGACGAGTCCGTCACCTCCGGCGTACCCGTAGATCTCGTCCTGGTGAAGAAGACCGGGGCGCTCCCGGCCGTCTCGAGGGGACACGTAGGTCACCCAGCGCATCAGTGTTCCTTTCCGAAGGTGGTGGCCGGGCCGCAGGCGCGGTTCGGCGTCAGGCGTGACATGTGAGCGGCTGTCCGCCGTTGTAGGTGACCATGTCGGCGAAGGCGGCTGGCACGTCGATCCGTGCACCGCGCTCGGCACCGTCGAGCTCGGCGTAGGCACGATGCAGGTTGCCCACGATGCGCTCGGCGTCGAGCAGCTCGGCGTACTCACCGAGGTCGGTCTCGCGCGCGGCCTCGAGAGGCGTGAGTCCGGCACTCTGGCCGTGACGCGCGACGCTCTGGACGAACGCGAGGTAGCCCAGGATCGTGTCGATCAGCGCGGGTCCGGAGACTGCACCGTGACCCGGCACGATCGTCTGTGCGTCGAGCTTCTTCAGGCCTTCAAGCACCTCGACTGCGCCGGCGATGGAGCCCATGAGCAGAAACGGCGTGCCGCCCTCGAAGAGCAGGTCGCCGCAGAACAGCGTCGAGCGCTCCGGGATCCAGACGACCGAGTCGTTGGTGGTGTGTGCGGGGGTCCCGACGTACCGCACCTCGCACTTGAGGTCGTCGACGTAGAGGTTGACCTTGTCTTCGTAGGTCAGGAACGGCGGTGCCAGCTCGATGTTGCCCCACTCGACGTCGGTCCATGTCGGCGCAGAGGCCGGCAGGCCCGCCTCGAGGATCTCGGTGCGGCACTGCTCTTGGGCCACGATCGTTGCGGTGTCGAACAGGTAGTTGCCGTAGGTGTGGTCCCCGTGGTGATGGGTGTTGACCAAAGTGCGCACCGGGGCCGGCGTCGTGGACCGGATGGCGTCGATCAGTCCGCGCGTACGACGTTCGGTAGAGCATGCGTCGATGGCGGCGACACCCTTGCTTCCGACGACGAAGCCGGTGTTGTTGATCCACCAGCTGCCGTCCGGCTGGA
This sequence comes from Marmoricola sp., assembly GCA_025964795.1. GTDB lineage: Bacteria > Actinomycetota > Actinomycetes > Propionibacteriales > Nocardioidaceae > Marmoricola. The sequence continues at coordinate 30,609 of JAOPYC010000064.1, read as the reverse complement.
CGTAGGCGAACACTCCGTCACTGACCTCACGAACGGCGCCTAGGCCGTTCGTGGTGTCGGCGAGCGAGAGGGGTGAAGACATGGGGATCCTTTCGGGTAGGGCTAACAGGGCCCACACCTGTCGTGGTGGGGCGAGCTCAGATGTGCCGTCCTGGACGGCTCGAGGTCAGTCGGGCGTTCGTGCCGTTCTCTCTGCGGCGCAGCGCACAGAGTCGATGATCTTCTGGTAGCCGGTGCAGCGGCAGATGTTGCCGGCGAGCGCACCGCGGATGTCGTCGTCCGACGGAGCATCCTCGTGGTCCAGCAGGTCGATGGTGGCGAACAGCTGGCCGGGCAGGCAGAACCCGCACTGGAAGCCGTCCTTCTCCCAGAACGCCTCCTGGACGGGGTGGAGGGCACCGGGTTCGCCGAGCCCCTCCACTGTGGTGATCGTGGTGCCCTCGGCTGCGGGGGCCAGGACGAGGCAGGACTTGGTGATCCGGCCGTCGACGTTGACGGTGCACGCTCCGCAATCCCCGTTCAGGCACCCGGCGTGCGTGCCGAACAGGCCGAGCTCGTCACGGATCAGCTCGACGAGGAGGGTCCGGTCCGGACACCTCGCCGAGCGTGGCTGGTCGTTGACGATGAGGGTGACAGTGGACGAGGGGAGCTCGTCGTGGGCGTGGGCGGAGCCAGGCGGTTGAGTGGTGCTCATGACGACATCTCCTGGTCCAGGTGGGCGAGTGCCTTGAGGGCGATGGGACCGGCGACCTGCTGCCGATAGCTCCCGGGCGCGAGCTCGTCGGACCAGAGTTCGCCTAGGGTGTCCTGCACGTTCTGACGCACTTGGCCCGCGGTCTCTGCGTCAAGCTCGAACCGGTCGCGGCCGAGGAAGCCGAGGTCGACGGGGATCGGGACGCCGCAGGCTCCCCCGATGGCCAATCGGTAGCGCCAACCCCCGTCGGTGCTGGGAGCCGCCACTGCCGCGGCGGTGACGATGGGCCAGCTGCTCTCGGAGAGCTTGAGCTTGGCGTAGCCGCTTGCGCCCTCGGCGTGCGGGATCGAGAGCTGCGTGACGATCTCGTCGGGACCGAGGTCAACTACGAAGGGACCACGGAAGAACTGCGCGGCACGCACCTCGCGTGTTCCCCGTGTGCCCTGGATGAGAAGGGTGGTGTCCAGCGCGACCAGGACAGCAGGTACGTCCGAGCCGGGGTTGGCGTACGCCGCGGAGCCGACCAGCGTTCCTTGGTTACGGATCTGCGCACCGCCGGTGATGCCTCGGGCCATGGTAGTGAGCAGGGACGGGACCAAGCCTTCCCGGGCCTCGAGGACCTCGGTATAAGTGACGCCGGCGCCGATCAGGACTGTGTCGCCGGCCTGCTCGATCTCGGAGAGTCCGAGGTTGCGCACGTGGACCGCATCCAGAACCGAGCGTTCGTCGCGCGTCATCCGTGGGAGGAGCACGGTGCCGCCGCCGATCACGGCGCCGCTCTCGGATGCGGCGAGGATGCGGCATGCGTCCTCGACCGAGAACGGGGCGTGGTAGCGGAGGTTGGTCCGGATCACAGGGGCACCGCCGTGTTGATCGCCTCGAGCACCCGCGGGCCGCTCAGGGGCATCTGGTGGGCGGTCACGCCTAGGGGTCGCAGCGCGTCGTTGACTGCGTTGGCGATACAGGCGACCGCACCGGCCACGCCGCCCTCACCGGCGCCCTTGGTGCCGAGGATCGTGAACGGTGACGGGGTGACCTGCGACCCGATCCGGATCTCCGGCAGGTCGGGAGTGCGCGGCATCAGGTAGTGCTTGAAGGTGCCGGCTACGGGGCGCCCTGAGTTGTCGTAGGGCAGCTCCTCCCAGAGTGCTCCCCCGATGCCCATGACGATGGCCCCGAAGAACTGGCCCTCGACCATGGTCGGGTTGATGACGGTGCCGCAGTCGTCGACGGCGGCGTAGGACAGGAGGCGTACGACGCCGGTGTCCCGGTCCACCTCGACGCTCGCGATGTGCCCGGAGTTGGGATAGGTCGGGTACGGCGAGACCCGGCCGTGCTCGTCGGGCACGTGGAGCAGGTTGTCCGGGCCGTAGGTGCGGGTCGATTCCAACTGCGGCTGGTTCATCGCGGGGATCGCGATGGACTGGGTGAAGACGGCGCGGGCGACTTCGGAGAACCTCATCCGGTGTCCGTTGGTGGTGGTGATCCAGCCGTCGGCAAACGTCAGGGCCGCAGGATCGTCCTCCATGAGAACGCCGGCTGCAAGGGCCAGGCGCTCCTTGACGTCGCGGGCCGCCAGCAGGGCCGAGCCTCCGCCGACGTTCATGCTGCGGCTGCTCGCGTTGCCGTATCCGTAGGGCGAGACGTCGGTGTCGCCTTGGTAGACCGTGACCGTGTCCACGGAGACACCCAGCTCTCGGGCGACCACCTGGGCGATCCCGGTCTCGTTGCCGGTGCCGGGGCTGGTGACGCCGGTCAGCACGCGAACATCACCGGACGGGTCGACCCGGACCGTTGAGGTGTCGAAGCCGCGCACCAGGTCGCCCGGGAAGTCGCCCCCCTCAGGGGTGAGCTCGAAGGCGACGCCGACGCCGAAGAGGCGGCCCTCGCCGCGGACCGAGACCTGCTCGAGCCGTAGGGCGTCATAGCCCGCCAACTCGACGACCTTGTCCATCACGCCGTCGTAGTTGCCACTGTCGAGCCGCTTCGCAGCGGTCCAGTAGGGGAACTCGTCGCTGGGGATGAAGTTGCGGCGTCGCACCTGCACCGGGTCGAGCCCGAGCTCTTGAGCGACGCGATCGACCGTGCGCTCGATGGCCAGGGCCGCCGACTCCTTGCCATAGCCCCGGGCGCCATTCCACGGTGCCTTGTTCGTGACGATCGCCAGCGAAGTCACGTCGTAGTTCTTGACCCGGTAGGGGCCGGGGAACGCCATCCCGGCGACGAATGACATCCCCCAGCCGGCCATCGAGCCGAGCGCACCGATGTTGGCGTGGATGAGGTTGCGCCAGGCGACGATCTCGCCGTCGTCCTCGAACGCGACCTCGATGTGGTGGACCATCTCGCGTGCCCCGACCAGCATGGAGTCGCTGCGCGTCTCCAGCCACTGGACCGGGCGTCCGACGATCTTGCTGAGTACGCAGACCAGGGGCTCCTCGGGATAGCCGTGGAACTTGTGGCCGAACCCGCCGCCCAGCCGCGCCGCGACCACGCGGATCTTGGTCTCCGGGACCCCCAGTGAGGTGGCAAGGTTGGACCGGAGCGGGTGCGGGTTCTGGCTCGAGCCGTGGAAGGTCAGGACCCCATCGAGGCCCCAGGTGGCGATGTAGCCACGGGTCTCCATCGGCGCCGTGTTGTAGCGCTGAATCCGAATTTCCTCGCGGAGGGTGTGCGCCGCCCCGGCGAAGGCCGCGTCGGTGTCGCCCTCGGCGAACGCGCTGCGGATCAGCACGTTGTCGTCCCAGTCCTCGAAGATTCGTGGTGCCCCGGGCTCAAGTGCGGCCAGCTCGTCTGTCACGAACGGGAGCACTTCGTAGTCGACCTCGATGAACTTCAGCGCCGCTTCGGCCTCGTGCAGCGTCTCGGCGACTACGGCAGCGACCGGCTGCCCGACGTACAGCACCTTCTCGACGGCGAGGCACCGGAACTCAGCGGTACGCTCACCGGCGACGGCGGGGTCGTAGTAGTGCGGGACCGGGCCGGCCAGGGGCATCGCCTGTCCCCCGCTCAACGCAGTGACCACGCCGGGCATGCGCAGGGCAGCGTCGAGGTTGACGGAGATGATGCGAGCGTGCGGGTGCGGGCTGCGCAGGACCGCGGCGTGGGTGAGGCGCGGCAGCTCGATGTCGTCGAGGTAGCGACCTCGGCCGGTGAGGATGAGGTCGCCGTCCTTGCGGCGAACCCGCTCGCCGTGCTCGACGTTGCTGCCGGCCGACTGGCCCGGGTCAAGGTCCGGGTTCGCGGTCGCCGCGGGGCTGTGGGTGAGCGTCATGATCCCTTTACCTTCCCGCCGGACCTCCCGTTGGCGGCGTCCTTGGACTCGTCCCCCTGGATGCTGGAGAGAGCCAGCCCCCGGGTCACTTCGAGGTGCGCCAGCGTGAGCTGCGCGGCGTCGTCGGCCCGTGCCTCGCGGAGGGCATCGAGCATGAAGCGGTGCTCCGACGCCGCATCGTTCGGGTCACGTCGCCAGGTGGCTGCCGTGCGGTAGCGCTCGCAGTTGTCGTAGAGCCCGCGGATGGTGCGGACCATCCAGTCGTTGCCGGAGCAGGCATAAATGCCGAAGTGGAACTCGCGGTGTGCCACCCGAAAGGCGTCCCGGTCCCCCGCGTGCAGCGCGTGGTCAAGCCGTTCGAGAGCATCGGTCAGCGTGTCCAGGCGGTCACGGAGAAGGGTCAGGTCAACCGCGCTGACCGCTGCCGGCTCGAGGATCTCGCGCATTTGGTAGAGATCGGCGAGTTCCTTCGATGAGGCGGGCGCGGCGATGGCACCACGGTGGCCGAAAATCTTGACCAGGCCCTCGCTCTGCAGGGCCTGAAGCGCTTCGCGCACGGGAACGGGGCTGACTCCGAGCTCCTCCGCCAGCGGCCCGGCCGGGATCTTCGTCCCGGCAGCAATCTCGCCCGACAGGATGCGCCGCCGGATCTCGTTGACGACGTAGGCCGTCATCGTCGTCCGGTCGGGCATTGCACCTGAAGTTCCAGGAGTCTGCGGTTCCTTGCTCACGGTTTGCCTGTCGGTGTAGGTCTGGTGAAGGGGGCTTGTACGCCTGAAGAGTGACGCGCGTTACAACGAACTCGATTGAATATTGAAAATCGTCTTCCGTCAAGGGTGCGATCGAGAAGACAGCGTGTCGGAGCCCGGGCGACCGCCCGGGCCATGTCCCAGAATCGACCCTCCTGGCCACCGACGGAGGCGAAGCCGTCCTTGTTGAGCGAGCCTCCAGGCAAATTCACCGGCTCAGGGTGGCGTTGCCCGGTGGAGGGCACTCAGAGTCCCAGTTAGCGGCTCGAGGTTGTGTCCAACACCTGTGCCGGGCGGTGCGGAGCCGCTGAAGCCTGAAACGGCGGCGCGCTCCTTGACGATCCGAGAGACCGCGTCGCCGGAGATCTGTTGAAGCGTGGCCCGGCCGGGGCGCATGCTGCTGAACAGTGGACTGGGCGCGGTCCCGCGCGGTGCGGGCCAGGCGTCTAGGGCGGCGATCGGGTTGGTGAGCGGGTGCTGACCCGGACGACCCGGACGACCTGGCCTGTCCGTTGGGGTCGGTCTTGGGTCGTCGCACGTGCACCACCAAGACAGCAGGCTTGAGCTCGAGGTCGGCCAGGGTGAGCGCGGCCAGCTCGGAAAGGCGCAGTGCGCCGGCGAAGCTCAGCAGGGTCAGAGCGGCGTCGCGAGCGCCCTGACGCGTGTTGCGGTCGATCCCGGCGATGATCTGTCGCAGCTCGCCCACACTGAGCGGGCGTGCCGAGCGGCGCGGCGCGGTCCCCACGATCTGCCGCAGCCGACGACGGACCCAGCGCACGGCGCCGAGATCGATGGGATCGGGCCTATCGTGCCGCCGGTGCTGGTCTCCGATCGCGCAACAGGCAAGGTCAATCGAGGCGAGCGAGACACCGTCATCGGCGCGCTCAGCCAGACAGGCGCACACCGTCGAGGGCTTGCGGGGAACGGCACCAGTCCCCTTGACACCACCGGGTCCAGCGCTGCCAGGCGCTGGCGTAACGGGCTCGGGTGGTCTCGGAGTGCGCGGCCGAGAGCGCCGTACCGATCCGGGGAGGCGTCAGCCTCGGTCAGCAGGCCCCCAGGAGGACGTTCCCAACCCCCTACCGAAGACGCTCAACCTCTTCCTATGCCGCATAGTGCGAACCCAGGGTGCGGCAGTGGCCGGATCGGTCGAGCGGGGACGCCGCGGGAACCCTCCCTTCGGGTCATTCCTACACCGCGGGTGAAGCGCGAGGATGTCGCGCATGACACAGATCTCTCCTTCATCGGTCGTGTGCAACCCGGTGGATGTACCAGTACTGGATCACCTCGACATGCTCTGCAGAGTCCTACTTCGGGGAGAGCAGACTGGCGGAGCCTTCGCGATTGTCGAAGAACGAGCGCGGTATGGAGCTGGGACTCCTCTACATGTCCATGCACGCGAGGCGGAGACGTTCATCGTTCTGGAGGGGGCACTGGAGGGGTGGTGCCAGGGTTCGAGCACACGGGTCGAGGCAGGGTCAATGATCCACCTGCCAGCGGGTCTTGAACACGCCTTTCGGATTGCGTCGGACTCAGCTCACTTCTACTCGCTGATCACTCCCGCGGGGTTCGAGTCCTTCTTCGACACCGTAGGTCGCCCTTGGGCCGGCCCGTTCGACGGAGACATGCCGATCCCGGCAGCGCCGAGTCCTGAGGAGATCGGCGTCCTGACAGCCACCCTCGGCCCGCTCGGTGTGACGATCACCGGGCCGCCTCCATTTGACTGACCAAGGTTGGTTTCCGAAGCAACGAACATCGGCATCTGCCGCGATCCGCTGGGTCGTGCCCATGTGCGTGCTCAGTCTGTCGCCCGCCGAGTCGCTGCGACCCAGCAAGAGAACTGCCACTCAGTCGACTGACGTGCTGCGGCGACCTCCGACTTGACCGCTGGCGCACGTTGGCGATCGGTTCCGCGATGAGTCGCACAGGTGCAGCTCGCCCCGGCGGGCCACCGTCTACGTGCGTAATCCGACCAACCTCGATCAGACCTCGTCCATGCAGGCGTTTAAGCGCATTGAACGCCGCGTCGATCGTTCCCCCGGTCGCCAATCGGGATCCACCCGTCGGAGGCCATGTCGCCGCTCGACGCGACATGATTGACCGACTGAGCGCAGTTTCTTCGTGGCCCGAGGGACCCACACCGCAACCAGGGTGGGTGCAGCCACTGCTCGTGTCGTGGTGCATCGGGTGACACGAGCGGACGCTCTGCGATCTCCGTGGCCTGATCAAGACCGCCGGTCTATTCCGGGCCTGTCCTCGCGCCCCGGCCGGTGCTCCAATGAGAGACCCGCCGCAGTCGGGAGGTCGGGACCACAACTGGAGTGATGGGCATGAAACCTCGTCTGATCATCGGGATCGCTACAGCAGCCGTCGCACTGGCCGGGCTGGCCGCGCCAGCCGTGGGGGCCGGTTCGCGACCCACGGTCCTCCACCAGGGCGTGGTGACCAGACAAGACGTCGCGTCACGGCCGGGCTCGGAGCCGGACACCGTTGTCGAGCCGGACGTCGCGGTGAATCCGAGGAACGAGCAGAACGCCGTCGCGGCAGCCCATGACTCCAGGTATGAGGACGGTGGTGCCGTCACCATCAGCGTCGCCTGGACCAAGGACGCAGGACAGCACTGGCACCACGAGCCGGTTCGCGGTGTCACGACCGCGACGGGCGGCAGCTATTCCAGGGCGTCGGATCCTGTGGTCGCGTTCGGTCCCGACGGGAGCGCGTACCTCTCCATCCTGGCTGTCGACATTCCCGGCTGCCGGACAGCGGTGGTGGTGCTTCGTTCAATGAACGGTGGTGTGACGTGGCGCAAGCCGTCGGTAGTGCACCGCAGCAACACCTGCACCTACAGCGACGACAAGAACTGGCTGGTCGTGGACAATGGCGCGAAAAGCCCGCACCGTGGCCGGGTGTACCAGTTCTGGACACCGTTCCTGTTCGCCGACGAGGCGCAGAACCAATACCTGGGGTCGCCCCAGGCCGTGCGCTGGTCAGATGACAAGGGAGTCACGTGGAGCCGGACGTCCTACGTCACCCCCAGAGACCACGGCACGCAGAACTCCCAGCCGATGATCCGCGCCGACGGCTCGATCGTCGACACCTTCTATGACTTTGGCGTGGGCGGTCGATCGCCGGACCTGGTACCCGGCGGTGCGCCCGAGAGCGTGCCGCGCCTGCACGCTGCGTCAAGGAGTCGGGCGCTCGTGGCTACGCTCATCGACGCCAGTGGCCCGATCATCGCGACGGTCTCCTCCGACGGCGGCCAGACGTGGTCGACCGGGACGGAGGTGACCAATCTCGGCGGAGGATATGCCGACGACGTTCGCTGTTGTCTGTTCGGCGCCGACATCGATGCCGCGAGCGGCAGGATGCACGTGGCATGGCTGGGCGGTGTCAGCGACACCGACCCGGTCTATGAGTCGTTCTCCGACGACGGAACGCAATGGTCCTCACCCATACCCGTCTCCCGCGGCGACGTCTCCGGCATCCAGAACGTGAATGTCGACGTCTCCGCCCGGGGCGGGATGGTCTACGTCAGCTACGGCAAGCGTCGGCACCCCGAGCAGAATGGTGGCTTCGTCCAACAGCAAGTCGTGGTCTCGACTGACGGCGGCCGAGAGTTCCGCGCGCCCACTCCGATCGGCCCGGTCTCGGAGCTGAAGTACGCGGCCCAGGCAGACGGGTACTTCCCCGGCGACTACATCGGGACCGCGATCTCGAAGAACCGCCTCTACATCGTGTGGGCGGTTTCCTCGAAGCCCCCCGCGTCGTCCAACTCGCCCTACCACCAGGTGATCTGGGGGACCACGCTGCGCCGATGACCGGAACCACCGGTGGTGCCGGACTCGTCCACCCGCGCAGTCGACCTCGAGCTCGCGTTTCCGGGGTCGGGGCGGCACTGGGCGCCGCGGTCGATGAGGCGGCGGCCAGAGGAGCTCGGTTCCCGACACCGGTGGCCTCTCCGCAGGGGACGTGGCACAGTCCGCGCGTCGCCAGGTCTGGACCTAGGAGCAGTACAACAAGCAGCCGTGATCCGTGTGCCGGTAGACGTGTGCGACCTTGCGTGGGCCTGCCCAGGTCCGTGCCTGGGTGGTTCAGCGATCATCCTCAGGTCAATGTCGTGCCTCGCGGGCCCACGGTTCACTGTCCTGATTGTCTCGGCGACCTCGTACGTATACGTGTCGCGCGCCAAGTTTCCGGACACCTGCGCCCTGTACGTCTTGATCGGGAGCGTCGTCCCGTACTGCTGAGCAGATCGCCTCGGCGTCGTTGACGAACCTGCCGACGGTGCTCGAGGAGGGTGCCGTTGCCGAGCATCTTCATGAGCAGGTGCTGCACCGTCTCGGAGGAGGCGATCGGTCGGCCGAACTGCTCGCGTGCCTTGGTGTAGCGCACAGCGCGCTCGAAGGCGTCGTGGGCCGGAGTTCTCCGAGGAGCCCCGTCGGCTTGCTGAAAACACGATGGCGCTCACCGATCTCGTCGGGATTGAGGTCACCCGACTCTTCAAGATCACCGAAGCTGGGACGGAACGCGAGCGGAGGACCGCATCCAGTGGGTCTCAGCCCCTATCAGGGTGTGTGCGGGGCCAGTCGATTCGAAGCCGAGTTGAAGCCCGGCTTTGCGACTGTCCAAGATCAGTGAACGCGGCACGAACCTTCTCAAAATCAGAGGTGTTGTCCAGGCTGAACCTCGACGAGGCTTCGGCTTCGAACGCGCGGTTGTAGTCACGAGTTCGGTGAGGCGGAGCTGGGGAAACCGCATTGGCGCAGAAGGGCTCGATGCGGACGGCCGGGCGCCGGCCAGCGCTCACCGAGTGGTGGATGGATCGCTGTGACCCGTCCTGAGCACCGCGCCCACCACGACGGCCGTGGCCAGAAGAAGCGCGACCTCGGCGATGAGGATGCCGCCGGTGGGCTGGACGATCGACTGGCCGAGCAGTGCCTGGATGGTCAGAACGGCCAGCACCCCCGCGTACGCCGCCACCGCCACCAAGAGAAGCCGGTAGCGGGTGCGCTCCCACTGCAGTGCGCGGAGCCGCCTGCCGCCGAGCTCCAACGCCAGCGCCAGGAGCGGCAGCACCTGCAGGGCGTGCATGCCCACGAAGTGCGGGATGCGCAGGTCGCCGGCGACGGTGCTCCAGCCCACCAGCGGAAGCCCTGGCCCGCCGTCGACCGCGCCGACCGTGTGGGCGCCGGCGATCCCCTGAAAGTCATCGAGCTGGGCGGCGGTCGGCAGGGTCATCAGGAAGCCGAGCGCCATCCCGACCAGCGCGATCCCGAAGCCCGCGCGGATCGCCATCGAGCGCCCGCGGTCGCCGAGGTTGACGGCGAACAGCATCGCGGCGATCGCCAGGGACGCGATCCAGACCACTGCGATGGAGCCCGCCATGACGGCCCAGAGGGTGGTCGCGAGCGGCGTCGCCGCATTGAAGTGGCTGGTGACGCCGCCGGCTGCCGCGCCGACGATGACCACCATCTCAACGGCAAGGAATACGGCGACGACGCTGCCCGCGATCCGGGCGACGCGACGTCCGCGCTGCACCAGGCCGATCAGCCAGGACAGCGTGACGGAGTAGATGAGCACAGAGATTGCGAACTTCAGCGGCTTCAGCCAGAGCGGGGCTCCGGTCAGCTCTCGCGGATCGACGAGAAGAGCTACCAGAGCGGCGAAGGTCAGGCCGGCCATCCCGCCCGCAAGCCAGAGCAGTGGCCGGTGCCAGCAGACGGTTCGAAGTTGCGCGCCGGCCCGAATGAGCGGCGGACGGGCGGACACGGCGGTCATGACTCCTCCTGAGAGTCTCGGTGTGAGGATGCAGCGGATGTGGCGTTCGAGGGTCCGTCGGTCCTTGCCGCGGTGCCCTGGAAGTACCTCTCGGCCGAGACGTGTTCCTGAGCGGCCCGGCGGAGTCCCGAGAAAAGCGCGTCGCCCAACGCGGTGCCCACGACGACGAGCTCGGCCTTCTCCTGCCGGTCCTCCCGAGCGTCCACCTCGTCGAGATCGGCGGAAGCGACGAGCAGCGCCGCCTCGGTGTAGCGGCGCACCCAGCCGCGGAGGTCGTCCTGGCCGGCCGCGGAAATCGCCATCAAGGCTCGTGCGGCGGCAAGCCGCCCGGGGTTCTGGGGCGAGACGTGCCACCCCTCCAATGCGGTATCGACCCGGTCGAGGAAGTTCGGGTCGAGGTCGGCCGGGTCGATCTGTTCGGACACGGTCAGCTGGGCGATCCCGAAGGTCTGTTCCGTGGGCATGTCGGAATCGATCGCCGCAAGCACGCTTCTCGCGCCGGCGATGCCGATGCCGCCGACTTCGATGAGGGCCCGGATCAACCGGAGACGCCTGACGTGGGCCTCGCCGTACGCCGCCTGATTCGGCGCGGAGAGGTCCCCCCGGGCCAGGAGCCCCTCGCGCAGGTAGTACTTGATGGTGGCGACCGGCACTTCCGTCGTGGCGCTCAGCGCGGACATTCGCATGACGGACAGTGTAACTATCGGATAGTACGGCTATCCATCATATCGGCTCGCGAGCACACCTCACCGGCACCGCCACCCTCGTCCGCCAGGAAGGGGTCCGCATCTGCCGACTTCCACCGCATCGTCGTTCACGGGAGCACCATCCCGCTGGAGTGCCTACGCTTGCAGGTGACCTCGGAGAACAAGCCTGCAACGCCCACATCCTTCGGACCCATCTCCTGGCAGCGAGTCATGGATAGGTCCCGCCGACTGCTGGCGCGTCGAAGCGACCGGACATGCCGATGCAACGTCGTCGAGCAGCGGCGCGAAGCCGGCTCAGGTGACGGACATGGCGATCAGGCCCCCGACGCCGATCAGGTAGAGCACCAGCACGACGATCGAGTCGGATCCCATGCGCAGGCGTCGACGCTCCGGGCGGAACATCAGGCCCGCGGCGTAGGTCAGCGTCAGCAAGGTGGCGAGAGCGGTGAGGTAGACGTTGGTGGCACCGGCATGCGGCAGGGTCGCCTTCCCAGAGATCAGGTCGGCTAACAGGAAGAGCACCGGCAGGAAGGCGTTGCCGCCGAAGATGTCGCTGATCGCCAGCTGGTAGTCCTCCTGCCGCACCGACTCGATGCCGGTCGAGACTTCCGGGAGGGCGGTCGCCGCGGCCAGGACGGTGGCACCGAACAGCGCGCCTGAGAGGCCGATGTGGCCGGCGATCTCGTCGCCACTGCGCTCGAGCGCGACGCCGCCGGCCAAGGTGACGGCGGCGGCGATGGCGAAGATGACGGCAGCACGAGCGGTGCTCACTCCTTGATCGGTAGCTTGTTGCTCCGCCTTCTGCTGGGAATGGCCGCGGGGCTCGACCTGGTTGTCCGGCGCCTCTCCGGACTCGTTCCACGGCAGGTACTGCCCGGCTCGGCGCAACAGCAGCAGTCCGGCCACCCAGAGCACCGCGATCAGGACTGCGCCCGGGGTGAACCGCCACAGGTGCAGGCCTGTGGGTAACTGCGCGGAGGCGATAACCACCGCGAGGATGCCTGCGACCAATAGCGCCTCAAGGACGAGCGAGAGCGACGCTGCCTGGTGAGAGAGCGGACGACGACCGCGCACGGCCACGTCGATGGCTACCAGCACGACGGTCTGGATCGCGATGCCGCCGAGGATGTTGCCGACCGCGACGCCTACCTGTCCAGCTGTCGCTGCGCTGACCACGATCGCGATCTCGGGCAGGTTGGTGGCCAAAGCGAGCAGTATCAACCCGCCGAGAGCGGCCCCGAGGCGGAGCCGGGTGGAGAGCACGTCGGTCTGCCGCGACAGCTGAATGCCAGCCACCCAGACGGCCACCGCAGCGACGAGGAAGATGGCGACCAGTGCGGCGACAGGCATCTGAGCTCCTTGATACGAGGTCGGACAGCTCTGAGGTACCCGTCAAAGCAGGTCAGTCACGTTCGGCTCCCGATCTTGGGCGCGGCAGCACCGGCCCCGGTTCCCACGCACGCTCGCCTTCGTGCCGGCCTATCGACCGGACCGCACCATCTCTGGCCTGATCGGGCCCACCTGACGGAGCGCGTAGCGATGCCGGACGCTCCTCATCAGCCACGTGCACAACGACGCGACGGCTGTCTTGGCGCCGTGGCTTTTGGGTTGTGGCCTCGGTCAGGCCCGAAGCCGCGTGCTCCTTGACGAACAGTCCCCTTTCTGGCCCGCAACGATTGGTTAGGTGTCCCATCGTGCTGATCCCGCGTGTACGGATGGTCTCGGCGCCCGAACGCCCACCACACAGGCCCGTCTGATCCGCGAAGTTCACCGAGGTGGAGGCGCTTGACCGGGCCAGTGCCGCAATGCTGCCTCGTACTCTTGCCGACCCGAGCGGGCACCGTGCGGTTCGGCAATAGGAAAGGGTGTTGGACGCAGCTCGTCCCGGACGGCCGACAAGAGGTCGCATTGGGTGTCGGGGCGTCACAGGCATCCATCGGTGACGGGGTTGGTACGAGGGTGGCCCTAACCTCGGTACCTGAGAATAAGACGGCACGTATCAGTCGGGTACGGGTCGGTCGCCCTCCGCAACCTTGGAGCGGCAGTTTTCGACTAGACCACCTCCCCGACGCCCGAGGCGTGATCGCCAAGGTTACTGCGGCTCCCACACTGCTGAGTCCTCCGGAACCAGTGGGCGGTCTCGGCGTGGTGACTGTCAGCGCCACACCACTGCGGGAGCCATTAGCCTCCGTCATCGGGAATCATGAGCTGCCGGGGTGCGGAGCGCGATCCGCGATCAGGGCCCGCTCGTCCTAGTTGGCGTAGGTCTCCTTGATGTGCGTCGATGTCCTTGGAGGGCCATCGCACGGTGTCGAGCGTTCGGTTGATTCCGAGGCGACTCCGAGTCCGGCGCACTTGTGCTTACCCGGCCCGCCGATCAGCGCCGCTACTTAACGCCGCCTGTGAGGCTAACCGGGACCAGGAGTCGTCCCGGCCACCTCTCTTGCATTGCTCACGCGTCATCGTCATCGCGCGACTTAGAGTACTTCGCATGACGCGTCCCCATGTCGAGGTCAATGCGTACATCAAGCGCCTGCCCGGATGGCAACGAGAGATTTGTAGCGAGCTCCGGGAGATCATCTGGGCTGCCGATCCCGACATCGCGGAAACCATCAAACGGTCAGTGCAGCCGTACTTCGTCCTCGATGGCAACGTCTGCGCCTTGCTGGCAACCAAGGACCACATCAACCTCTTCCTCTACGACCCAACCGTCCCGGACCCCAAGGGGATCATCAATCAAGGCCACGGAAACGCGACGGCACGAGCCATCCAGATCTACGAAGGCGACCGCATCGACGAGCCGGCATTGGTCGAAATGCTCCGGGCGATCATCACTAACAACCGAGCGGGTGGATGGCGACGTCTCAGCCAGGGACGTTAGGTCGAGTTGTGTCCTTCCACCGCCGTTTGGGCTAGTGCCATGACCCACCGCAACGTCCTCACGCGACAAGATGCGTTGAACAGACCTCATCAGCGCGGGCCAAGCACGTGCTCATCGACCGGCGAGAGCTATTCCCTCGAGTCCCGTCGGCTCGACGCACGATTCCGCGGCGAAGACACGACCCGGCCCCGTACGTCCGCCTCGGCCACCAGCCGCTCGGCGATCTCATGGAGCTTCACGTTAGTGCGTTGAGACATCTCGATCAGGAGCGCGAACGCTGCATCGGCAGTAAGTTGCCGACTAGCCATCACCAAGCCCGTGGCCTGACCGATCACTGTCCGCGACCTCAGTCCGGCCTTCAGCTGATCTATCTCCGCCCGAGCTTTGAGCAACGCCGTCGCCGCAGGCTCGGGGCCTGGAAACCGCGCCCTAGTCGACGCGGTCGCCTGGAAGATCGGGTCCTGGGCGAGGTGCTCAGCGGGATCGGGGGCCCCGAGGACGCCGTCAGCACTCATTTGGTCCAGCCACTTTCGTCCGACCCCATAGCGAGCGACGAACTCTGCACGACAGCACTGGCAATGTGACGAGGAGGCGCACGACGTGATCATAAACAAGCGCATCGGCGGCGTTCAAAATCTTGGTCTGCGCACGCGCAAACAGACTTCATGCTACGACCCGAGCAGCGCGAGGCGCAGCTCGCCATCGCCGCCGCCCCGGCAAGCACGGCCGCACTCCCCCGCGTTCGCGCAGCCGCAGCCGAGCCACCACGACCACCCTCGCGAGCAGCACCGCACTGTCCGTCACGACGCTCGAGCGCCAGACGACGACTCCCCCCAGAACTTCTGTCTTGACCCCCTCTGGCTTCAGTCAAGAGGGGCGCTTGCACGCCCAGACCGGGGCACCCTCCCGACGTGAACGAGTGGGTGATCCACCAACAAGCCGCCGAGTTCCTCGGCTGCCCACCCCCTCGAACGTCCCCAAGCTCATCACCAAGGGTCACCTGCCTACCGCAGCCGTCCCGGTCGCAGGCGCCACTCGATCGCCCAAACCGATGTCGACGTCCTGGCCGAGGCCCGCGCCCTCCGGGCACGCACTGGCACCGCGTCCCTGCTAATGGGGATTCGAAACCAGGAGCGGGCGACGGTCTTCCTCACCCAGTTGCATTGCGGTTTCCTCCCGCGCGGACGCCGCTAGATGACGTGCTTCAGGAACTGGCGGGTCGCGTCACTCTTCGGGTCGTCGAAGAACTCCTCGGGCGTGGCCTCCTCGACGATGCGGCCCTCATGAAACATCACCACAGTGTCGGCGACATGCCGTGCGAATCGAACCTCGTGCGTAACGACGACCATCGTCATGCCCTCGGAGGCGAGACGCTCCATGACCTTGAGCACGCCTCCCACCAGCTCGGGATCCAGGGCTGACGTAGGTTCGTCGAACAGCATGACCTTTGGATTCATGACCAACGCTCGGGCAATCGCCACTCGCTGTTGCTGACCTCCGGAGAGTTCTTGGGGGTACTTGCCCGCGCACTGAGCCATGTCGACATGCTTCAGCTCTGCCATGGCGCGCTCAGCGCACTCATCGGCACCGACGCCCTGGATCGTTCGCGGCCCGATTCCTACGTTTTCGAGTGCCGTGAGGTGGGGGAAGAGATTGAAGCGTTGGAAGACCATGCCTATTTCTCGACGCTGGCGTGCGAGCTGTGTTTCCCTGAGCCAGCGGTCGGAGTCAGGCTTCTTTCCGAGTTTGGCGCCCTTGAACCAGATGTTGCCGCTGTCCGGCAACTCCAGTAGCGCCGTGCACCGGAGCAGGGTGCTCTTCCCGGAACCACTCCGGCCGAGGATGGCCTTGACTTCACCCTCGCGGACGGAGAAGTCGGTGCTTCGAAGCACGTGCTGCTGTCCGTACGACTTCGTAATTCCCTCCGCGTAGAGGAGGGGCGAACCAGGTTCGGTGTGCATGTTCTGCTTCACGGCGTCTCCGTTTCAACAGGAGTAGTGACATGCGGTTGCCGCGACGTCCACAGATACCGCTTCTCGAGCCTCGATTGAGCGATGGTCAGCACGCTCACGATCACCAGGTAGTAGACGGCGGCCGCCGCGTAGTACTCCGCGTAACGGAAGGTTGACGCAACCTGGACCTGCGCCCGCGTAAGCAGCTCCTGGAGTGCGATGACGCTCGCAAGAGAGGTGTACTTGATCATGTTGATGAACTCGTTGCTCGTGGGCGGAATCGCAACGCGGATCATCTGCGGGATGAGCACCCTTCGCATCGACTGGATCGGCGTCATGCCGAGCGCGCGTGCTGCCGTGTTTTGTCCCTCGTCCACGGCCGACAGCGCGGAGCGGAGAATCTCCGACATGTAGGCACCTTCTTGGAACCCCAAGCCAATGCACGCTGCGATGAACGGGGTGAACCACGGGTCCTTCATCGAGGGAATGAACTGCGGGAATGCGTTCCAGACGATCAGGAGGACCAGCAGGGTCGGCAGGGCCCTCAGGATCCAGATGTAGAACCAGGCGATGTGGGATAGCACCGGAACCTTGTTCATTCGAATCAAGGCCAAAAGGAAGCCGATGACGATGCCGCCAGCCTGCGCAATGAGCGCAACTACGATCGCCAGTAAAGCGCCATTGGCGAACTCCCGAGAGAACAATGAATCCCAGAAGAGATTGGTATCGAACGACATCGGCTTCCTTTCAGTTCCGTAACCCGAACTCAACGTCTCCGCTAGTCGGGGAGCACATCCAGGTTCTTGAGGTCGAGGCCCCACTTCTCGCACAGCTTCGCCATGGTCCCGTCCGCCTTCAGCTCCGAGAACGCCTTGGCGATCGCTTCCTTCAAAGGACTTCCCTTGGTCACGTAGACCGCGACTGACCCATCGGCCTTGTCCTTGATGCGCACGTACTGGTAGTGGTCGGGCTCCTGCTTCGCCAGGTAGCCGAGGACCGTGTCGCCGTCGATCGCGACATCGGCGCGTCCAACACGGATCTGCTGGAAGGCATCCGGAGCCTTGGCGTATTCCTGGATCTGCATCGGCTCGAGACCCTTCGCCTTGAGGGCCTTGTTCATGTCCTTGGCGACCTGCAGGTTGGCAGAAGACGCGTCGATGGCGGCCTTCTTGCCCGCCAGGTCGTCCTCAGTCTGGATCCCGCGCGGATTGCCGGCCGCGACGAGTGCCTGAGCGCTGGTGTAGAGATACGTGATCGGGTCCGCTACCTTCTGACGTTCGTCGTTGAGGTACATGGCCGACCATGCCGCGTCGCAGCGCTTCGACTGCATAGACGGGATGAGGCCCTCGAACGCCATCACCTTGTAGGTGTACTTCAGGCCGAGCTTCTTTGCGACGGCCTTGGACAGGTCAATGTCGTATCCGACGAGCTTGCCGTCCTGCACGAACTCCATCGGCGGGTAGTTGTTGATTCCGCAGAGGGTGAGGGTGCCACTCTTCACGGTTTTCAGCTGGTCTGAGGCGTCGCCGGAGGACGAGCCGCAGCCGGCAACGGACGCCGTGAGAAGGCCCGTGAGAGCGAGGGCCGCGAGCTGCCGGTGGCGTGCCAGGCGTCCAGATCGACGCCGAGACTCGTTCTTCATCATGCATGTTCCCCTGTCTGTGGTTCTCTCAGCTCTGGCGAGCCGTTTCTGGGTTTGGGTCCCGAGATTGATGACGCCAGTCAATGTCAGAAGGACTGTCGTTTCCGTGGCTTCGCGCGGATCACGCTGGACGGCTCCCGCAGAGTCTGAGCAGTCGGCTGAAAGCACGACGTATGACCTCCGCGGTTGCCGAGACGTAGGGGAACTCCCCGATTCATCACTGTGCTGGTTCAGCGAGCAAGTCGGACACGCATCGCGCTGTGCCAGACGCCGAGGGATCCCCCCGCGCCGTTCATCGCCTTCTCAGCAATCACGTGTGACCTCCCTCGCCGGCCCCCACCGACCCCCGCCGGCACTCGAAACTTAGATTGTCAATGAACGTGTGTCAAGTGTCACTGCACATAAATTTCACCTGCACTGCATCTGTCGCCGAAGTCAGCAGTTCACAGGGCGCCGAAGAGTTGTGGGTCACATATGCGTATCTATGGGGCGAGGGCGGCGCGACGACGCGCCGCACCAAGTTCGCTCTGCCAGCCTCAGATTGCGGGGGTGGTGAACACCAGAATCGTTGCCGGATCCGTGCCGCCGCACTCGTACTGATGCGGCACAGTGGCTTGGAAGAATATTGAGTCGCCCTCCTCCATCTCCTGCACGGCCGACCCGAGTCGAAGCACCGCTGTTCCCGAAAGGACTACTGCGCATTCGGTTCCTTGGTGTGAGAGCCCGTGTTCGAACGCACCTCGGTCCGGCGGAACAACGAGCTCGAGCACGGCCATGCCCTTCTCGCCGCTCGGCGTCAGGACGTCATAGGTTTCCGAGGAGCCGGG
This sequence comes from Marmoricola sp., assembly GCA_025964795.1. Classification (GTDB taxonomy): domain Bacteria; phylum Actinomycetota; class Actinomycetes; order Propionibacteriales; family Nocardioidaceae; genus Marmoricola. Next base: position 12,108 of record JAOPYC010000064.1, on the reverse strand, counting down.
AAATGAAACCTTCCGCCTTTCGGCTTTGCGGATGACGCGTCCGGGGTCGGTTGTGTCCTCGAGGAAAAGTTCGAAGAGACCGACCTGGAAGTAGGAGGACAGCGCGTACAGCGTGTTGAGCGACGGGGCCACGATCCCCCGCTCAACCTGGCTCAACATGCTGGCCGTGATCCCGCTGGAGTCGGCGACAGCGCGAAGGCTGACGTTCCGATTCGCACGAAGCTCACGGAGGCGAGCTCCGAGAACAATAAGCTCCTCGGCGTGCGGACCGGCGCCGCTTTCGAGGGGCGAAGTGCGGGCAAGCTCCAAGTAGCCGGGCTCTTGTGGATCAGGCACGATGCCTCCTGTCGTCGCCGACGTTCGAGCGTCCGCGGTTTGCTTGAGGCCGGAAGGTAGCCCTTCCGTACCTTTCCATCAGCTTGCTGTCGGGGGCGCTCGCGGTCCTCCTGAACCTGTGCGAGCGCGGTGTCGAACGCAGTTCGGCCTCGTGTGCGAGACCTCTGCAGTATGTCGTGTAGGCACCCGAAGGCAGGCACATCCTCGAGAAGCACCATCGATCCCGACGCACTGGGCAACGGCGTCGGCCGCCGGTCGGCACGTTGGCCGCGTAGTCCGGGCGCCTCGAAACGTCCTCGATCAGGCCCCCCGTCTGGATGGCAACCCGCCTGCCATCACGCAGGCTGGCGCCGTACCGGTCACCATTCCTAAGGCAAGGCAACCTCGACAAGCTGCCTCCTTCGGGGAATGCCTCCATCGGGTTCATGGTGCGATCTCGTGGTCAGACGTTCTGGATCGGCGGCTCAGCGCCCAGGAGGAGAGCTTGGGCGAACCTTCCTGTCACGTACAGAAGCCGTTCAGCACCAGTCTCGGGCTCGTGTACGTCGGTCACTTGGCCGACGAGAAGCACGTGGTCGTCGACCACCCAGTTGCTGACGACTTCGCAGTCGAGGTGCGCGGCGCGGGATATACGGGGCGGGCGGTCCACCAACGCACGAGTCGCTCGATGCGCGACCGGCCCTTGGATCAGGTCGTCCTGGTGCGGGTCCCCATCGAGGAACTTGGGCATCTTCGGCCGTGCCTGCGCGCGAGCCACAAACTGATGCCCGGTGGTGAGAAGGCTTACGCCGAAAACACCGTTCTGGAGAATCTGTCGAGCTGCGATCGAGTCGCCGAAGAGGCTGACCAGAATCTTCGGAGGATCCATGGTGATTGGGATAACCGACGAGACAGTTACTCCCCACGGACGACCCTCCACATGGAGAGTGACCATCGCCACTGGAGCTGGAGTCGCACCGAAGATGCCCATGCACGACTTTTTGAGATCCTTGGGAGCTGGCGTCACCATTTGATGTTAAGTGTGAATGAACACAGCGTCAAGTGTTGTTGTACATCATCGAAGATGCGGTCAGCGCGAGCCGCACCTAGCGAACGCGTATTCAATGTCGGCCCTGCTGGCCTTCTGGGCCAGGAGTACTCCCAGGAGCACCCTCGCCTTGATCCCATCGAGAACGCCAGCAGAGATAACGCCCGCGCGCCGAAGAGGGATCTCCGAGCCGGGCGCGTCGTATGTGCTCGTCAGGACGGAACCCCTGCCCGCGCGAGACGTCATGACGACCGGAATCTCTCGAGCGAGTTCTTCGACCGCTGGCGCGATGGAGCTGGGTACGTGGCCGCCTCCGAGTCCTTCGATCACGAGGCCCGAGTTCAACGATCGCACTGGGTCAAGCCACCAGCCGTCGTCCTGGATCCCGAGCCTGACCAATGGAGGCGTCCGGATAGATGCCGGCTCCTCGACGTGCAGCTTGAGGCCGTGGCTGCTGCGTGCTCGCAGATGAAGCGCGCCCTCGTGAATCCACCCGCACGGGCCCACGTCCGGAGATGAGAATGCGCCTACCGACGACGTATGCGTCTTCCTGACGTCGGCTGCATGGTGGACTTCGCCGTTCATCACAACGATGCACCCGAGGCCGCGCGCTCGAGGGTCGAGGACCGTGGCGATGGCGTCTCGAAGGTTCGCGGGCCCGTCTGAGCCTGGAGATCCGCTGTGTCGCATTGCCGCCACGAACGCGACTGGGACCCGGGTGTCGACAAGAAGGTCGACCGCGAAAGCAACTTCTTCCAGCGTGTCTGTTCCCTGCGTGATGACTACACCGGTGGATCCGCGGGCGACTGCCTTGGCGATCTCGTCAATGACCGATGCGACATGTTCGAAGTTGAGATCCCACGACGGCACGGTTGCGACATCGATCACGTCCATCTGGGCGACAAGAGCTTCCTGGTCAAGACCAGCAAGCAGGTTCTCGCCCCGCAGGTTGGGAGCGACTCCCCCGCGGTCGCCCGAAGAGGTCGACGCGATCGTTCCGCCGAGGCAGATCAGGGTGACACGTGGGGTCATGTGCGCAGGCTCCTGCTCGCGTTGCTTGGGGAGTGGCTCGCTCCGGAGGTTAGTTCCGTGAGCGCGCTTCCGGGTTACGCCGGAACGGTGTCTGCGACTTCTCGGCAGGGTGCGAGCCACGCGCCTTCCGACTTCATCTGTTCGAGCAGGCTCTTAAGCGCCACCAACCGGCTCGGTCGTGCGGAAAGTTGCGGATGCAGGACCAAGTTCATCAAGCCACCGAGTTCTGCCAAGGCTTGAAACTCCGCGTACCACGCGTCACGGACGACTGCCGGCGGGAACATCTGCCGGTAGTTAGGAGGTTCGGTGGCGAACAGGTAATAGGGGCCGTCGTCCCACATCCAGCTCACGGGCAGCTCGACGATTCCCGAGTCCGGGTGCCGGTAGGGATGAACCGAGTTCATCAGATTGCTGCTGTAGGACATCTCGAGATCTCGCAGGAGGTCGAGGGTTTGCTCTGTCAACTCAAAGTACGGCGCGCGATACCCAAGCACTCGCTCACCGGTGAGCTCTTCGAGGATGTGCTTCGAACGAGTGATGGTCCACTTTTCGAACTCAGGTGGATGCGCAGAGATCCGGGTGTGGTCGTAGCCGTGGCTCGCGATCTCGTGTCCTGAGGCTGCAATCTTCCTGACGAGGCTTGGATTGCGTTCCGCGACCCACCCGGGAACGAAGAAGGTCGCGGCGATGCCCAAGTCGGCGAAGGCCTCCAGGAAGTAGTCGACTCCGAAGTCGATCTCATACTTTGCTTGGCTCATGACAACTGGCCGGCGCGCGTTTGCTGCGTCTTTCGAGGTCCACATTGTCTCGGCGTCCAAGTCGACGGTGACCGCTACCGTCGCGGAGCGTCCGTTAGGCCATGACGAGGTCATGCGTTCCCTCCAGTCAGCAGCACTTTCGTGACGAATTCCTGGTGCACTTGTGCGACTACCTCGAGTTCAGACAGTTCGCAGTACTCATCGACGCCGCCCATCCCGTGCGGGTACGGCCCGTAGCTGATGGCGGGAACACCCATCTCCCGCCACAGACGAGCGTCACTGCACCCCGGGGAGGGTCCGGTAACGGCTGCCTGACCCCCACGGTTGTCGACGATGTCGCGGAAGATGGAGACGTACTTCAGCTCGGACCCCGTGACGTTGGGTTCGATGAAGTTCAGGACCGAGATCTCGCCCTCGAGGTCTGCAGCGATGTCACGGAGTCGTTGCAGCCGCTCTTCCGAGGACAAGCCTGGCGGGACCCGCACGTCAACCTTCACCATGGCGGCCGCTGGTTGCATGTTGATCTTGACCCCCGCAGTTACCTCGCCGAAGTTCGCCGTCACAGCGCGAACGTGGTCGTACGCCCCTTTGCCCATGTTCTGGTCGTAACGTTCCTGCTGGTGGTGCGGAACGAGGAAGGTTTCGGCGTCCACACCGTCAGCGGCAACCGTCGCGTCGACGGCGTCCATGAAGCGGCGAGCTCGAGCAAGTGCGTTCACTTCGCGTACGGGATGAGCGCCGTGCCCACCCCTGCCTGTGAACTTGACCTCTGCCCACACCATCCCTCGTTCGGCTGTGCGCACGAGGCCGAGGCCGCCGGGTTCAGTGGAAAGCAGGACGTCGCCGGCTAGGTCTGCGCGGTTCGCCAGCAGCCAGCGAGACCCATACTCGCCGAACGACTCCTCGTCGCACACAAGCATGAGCGTCAGCCTGCCGCACAACGCCGAACCCTGCTCGGCGATCGACCTGAACAACTCGATGAAGACGGCAGCCCCGGCCTTCATGTCATTTGCGCCACGACCCCAGAGCCGGCTGTCACGAACGACTCCACTCAGGGGATCGTCTGACCAACCCTCTTCCGTCTCCACCGGAAAGACATCGAGATGAGCATTGAGAACGATGTGCGGGCCGGGGTCGCGGCCGACCAGCGTGCTGACAATGTTGACGCGCCCCGGGTGCGGCTCGATCCACTCCGACTCGATGCCGGCTCGCTCGAGATAGGAGCGCACGAAGGAAGCGACCTGTGCCGTGTCCCCCTCAGGGTTGGGGCTCGGAATGCGAACCAGTTGCTGGGCTAGTGCGACGACCTCATCAAACTTCAAACCCTTCACGACCCACTCACGTCGCGCGCAAGGATCTCCCTCACGGGATCGGCCCACGTCGAGCGGTCGCTGCGGTAGATGAATGCGCGCAGCGCGCCTGGCGGCGTAGCGTTGAGGTTCTCGAAGAGGCCGGCGCGCATTGCCTGCTCGCCGCAGGTGAGCTCCCAGACAAAGTTGAACAGCTGGTTCTTCTCCGCTGCGCCGACGCCCGTCCCGGGCAGGAACTCCTCCAGGTAGCGGCCGAACCGCTCGTCGGAGAACTGCTTCTCGGTGAAGCGCGAGATCATTCCCTGGCCGCAGATTTCGCGTAGCGTCTCCATGATCCGGCCCAGGTTGCCGATCGCGTACAGACGCCCGGGGGCGAGGAATTCCATGTTCGGAACGAATACGCCGTTCTGAACGTGCCCCGTGTCTTCGGCGGCGATGACGAAGGCCTGAACGGTCTTCGAGTACGCGACCATGTCGGCCACGGCGTCGCGGACCTGCGGGATGCGATCTGTGCCCAGGACGCTGACGACCATGTCGGCCACGCCCACGAGGATCCGCGCCCGGTATGCCAGGCGCGCCAGGATGTGCCACTGCGGCAGGGCGCCACGCTCATAGTAGGTGCTCAGGATCGCTTCGTTGCGCACGCTGAAGACCTGCTGCTTCGGAAGGAAGACGTCTTCGAAGACCATCATGGCGTCGACTTCGTCGCCCACGTGTCGACTCACGGGGCGATCCCATCCCGAACCGGAGCGCAACGTGGACTCGCGGGGGATGAAGGTCAGTCCCGGCGTGTTCGCACCGACAACTGCCAGGATTGCGGAGTCCAGGTTGATGCCCGGGCTGAGCAGAGTGAGGATCGAGCCGACGTGTCCCTGAACTGCGATCGAGTTGCAGGGCTTGGCGCCGCGGATGACGATTCCGCTCTCGTCCTCGCTGACGATTCGCAGACGTCCGGGCTTGTCGCTTACAGGGATGTTGCGGTCTGACTGGACATCTGCGAGCAGGTCGGTGCTCATCAGGTTGTGGCGAAGCCCATCGGTCGCGAACGCGCGGACGTGCTCGGCCCAATCGCTTCCCTGCGATTCGATCCGGTCGATGATCTGCAGCAGTCCGGCGGCCTGGACGGGACCGTAGTCCGGCGGGCGTCCGAAAGTACCGAGCGTCAGTTTGGTCGAGAGTTCGAGCAAGACACGCCGGGCCAGCAGGTCGTCCTTCTTGCGCGGAACCTTCCACGCAACGGACGCGCGCCCGCCCAGCTCGTCGCTCTCGAAGGTCATGATGTCGGCGTAGGCGGGGTCGTGCTGCATCTCGTAGTAGCGAGCAAGGGTCTGGACCCCTTGCCGCGTGAGCGGGTGAGTGGTGACGTCGTCGACGTACGTTCCGTCGGAGGCGAGGATCCGACGCCCGTCACGTAGCGACTCCAGAAACTCGTCGCGCGTCAAAAGGAAGCGGTCTGTGCCGACACCTGCGGGCAGCTTCAGTCCATAGATGCCGGCGCTTTGCTCGGTACGGTGCTCGACGGTCACTTCGTCTCCTTGATTCGTTCGATTTCTGGTTGTCCGTTGCCGGGTCGCTCCTAGGGCGTGAAGAACGAAGCCCTGCAGAAGCTCTGGTTGTTCGATGTGCAGGTTGGGCGATCGCGGGTGTTCGACGACCAGATCGGCGTGCCGGCTCAGCTCGCTCCGGTGCGCAAGAGCTCCGGCGCCCTGGAATCTCGCGCCGGAAGGTTTGTCAAGTGGCGGTGCGTGGTGGTCCGCTCGATCCGTCCATCGCGTGCGTGAGCGATCGTCACGACGTTGATCATCAGCTCATCGTCGCCACCGAAGCGCAGGGCTAGGTCTCCGGCCAGATGGGCGGTCACCGTGTAGACGATCGCAACTCGCCGCTCGTCAGCGATGAGGTCGACCAGCACCCAGTGTGCGTCTGGGAAAAGGGCGATGAAGTCACGGAAGTCGTCAACGATTGCGTCGGCGCCCGTCGCACACCTGCCCTCGGCAGCGTCTTCATGAATGGCGTCAACGTGGTACACGTCTTGGAGCGCCTGCGCGTCTCTGCGGTTGTAGGCGTCCAAGAGGGCTTCGGCGAGCACCTCTGCGCTCTTGCGCGTCGCTCGTTCCGGCCGCGAAGCCTGTCCCTCTTGCACACGTTCGAGACTACTGAGGAAATCGGCCTTGTCAAGTGTCACTGAACATGTTGTTCATGCACACTGCTCGCCCGGCTTGAGACGTCAGGCGTCAGTTCTAGTGTCGCGTGGCCGGCACCGACCAGCCGCTGGAACGCGTCGCACGGTGCGTTCCCAGGTGGATGGTGACTGGGCCCTACTACGAGTTGGCACTCCCTTCTTGAGCCACGCCTCGCGTAGAGACCACGGGCCGCAGCCCCAATAGTGAGCCACACCGCAGATCGATGGAGCAGGCCAGTTCGTCAGGTCGCGTTCCTTGTCTGGAACGTCGGATGGATAGACCGGTCTCGCACCGTCGCCACGTGACGCTCGGTCTCATCTCATCCTAGGACTGCGAGATGGCCTCTCCCTTGCCCTCATCGAGCTCATCTCCCGGTGGATCACCGACGAGTTGCGTTATGACAAGCTGAGCCACCAGCCGGTCTCCCTCTGCTTGGGTTCGAGGACGAGGCTAACCGGATCCTGATTATCAAAAGACAAGCGCCGCGGGCCCTCACCACGCTGAAATCGGAGGTGGCACTCTCACAGGCCTGGCTACCGGTCCGCGCATCCCGTGGCTCAGCAGGACTGATCGGCTGCGGCCTCAGCTGTCCTCGGACAATAGGGAACAGGTCGGTGTCCAACGATGGGGTGATCGGCACCCAGCGTTGAGCCGTCTGGAAGACCCCGTTGATCTGCCGGTCCGTCATACGGGGAACCTTGACGGAGACGAAGTACAAGCTTCTCTTGAAATCCACGTTCGCTGGTTGAGGCAATCCGGGCATCGGCGTGCATCAACAAGCGGTGAAGCTCGTGGAGCGACCTTGCCTCCTGGAGCCCGAGTTCAGAGCCCTGCTGTGGCCGACTGATCGCCAGCTGGGCCTGGGCGACAGCCTTCACCCCGTTGCCCACAACACCCCCGGCATTGCGGGTCTGGGCGACGAGGGTTCACGGGGCCGAGCGCCACCCCCGACTCTCAACGCTGAAGTCCAGCTCCTCCCCCGCGAGACCCTGCGAGACCTCGTGGGCAGCGTGGTTCAGGGATCGACCACCCGCAGGTGCTTCCACCCCGGGACCAGCTTGTGGCGCGAGTCGAGGACCACCAGTCCGCGGACCACGTCCGCGGCGTCCTTCGCCACAACCTTGCCCCGCTCCGTTGTGAGCCAGCCAGAGCTCACCCGGCAGGACCGCCAACGGGGACCTCGACGACGCCGCCGCCCGTCTGTGGCTCGCCCGCGATATCGCCCGGGTGATCGCCGCACTCCCCCACATCAGTGGATCCCGCACATCGAACACTGCAGCGACCGGCTCACCCTCCCACCAGGGATGTTGAACCTGGAGGTCATCGATGCCGCTGAGACCTGGGACCACGACCCAGCCCGCCAAGCCGAACACCACATCCGACTACTCACACCCAATGGGACACCTGCTCCCGCGTCCCGCCCAGGTCACCAAGCACCACCTACCGCCGTCCCACCGCAAGGTCCACGAAATGCGCCCAGAGACCACCGACCACATCTCCCCCGTCGGTGCGAGCGCCCCACCTTCCACGGTGACTACCAGCGCGGCAGCCACGAAGAAGGCGCAGTCCTAGGGCATCGGATGACCACTCCGGCCACCCCAGACGTCGCGGCACCTATGTGCTGCTCGGGCCGTACCCCAACCCGTGGAACCGTCGGTCAGAGTTCGTCGCGAACCGGCGGGGTCCGAAGGGTCCGGATCACCAGGACCACACCCACCGCTGCGACGATCACGCCGATCACGGCCCAGATGGCGTGACCGCTCATGCCGCCGCTGCCCACCAGGTCCAGGCCTTGCAGGATCCAGAGAAGGCCGAGCAGGGCAAGTACGACGCCGATGACCAACGACACGATGCGACTCATACCAGCCAAACTACCCCGCTGGGACAGACGGTTACGTTTGATCCATGCGACGTTGGTGGATTCGCAGTCCCGGTCCGGCCCTGCCGGCCGACACCGCCACCGCGACCGAACAAAACCCACCCGACCCCGGACGTCCGGTAGGCCGACGAGTCGCACTCGGGCTTCTGGGGGTCGGCACTCTCGGGATCATCACCGGCACCCGCGCGCAGAGCGCCGTGAGCTCGTTCCTGGCACCCATCCAGGTCCATGACCCGACGGGGCTGACCTCGCTGCTCCCCGTCGGCGACACGTTCCGTTACTACTCCGTCACACGCGGCGCACCGACGCGCGATGCCCGGTCCTACCGGCTCGCGGTCAACGGCCTGGTCGACCATCCAGCCACCTTCACGCTGGCCGACCTCAAGGCGATGCCGCAGACCGAGCTGGTCCGCGACTTCCAGTGCGTGACCGGGTGGCGGGTTCCGCAGGTGCACTGGCGCGGGGTGAGGCTCTCGACGATCCTCGACCGGGCCGGCGTGAAGGCCAGTGGACGGGCGCTACGACTGACCTCGTTCGACGGCACCTACACCGACAGCCTGACCCTCGACCAGGCGCGGGTCCCCGACGTCCTCGTCGCCCTGCAGATGCTCGGCGACGACGTCACCCACAACCACGGCGGGCCAGTGCGGCTCTACGTCGCTCCGATGTACGGCTACAAGAGCGTGAAGTGGCTCTCCGGCATCGAGGTCACCGACCAGGTGATCCCGGGCTACTGGGAGAACCGCGGCTATGACGTCGACGGTTTCGTCGGCAAGTCCAACGGCCGTGACATCGATGAGCACACCTGAGACCACCGTCCCGCCAGAGACGGGACAACAGATCGACCGATTCAGCCGCAGCTCACGCTGGGTGCACTGGCTCAGCGCCATCTTCATGACGATCTGCATTCTGACCGCGGCGATTCTCTACAACGGCTCGATCGCCGTCCTCGTCGGTCACCGCTACCTGGTCGAGCAGATCCACGTCTACTCCGGCTTCGCGCTACCGCTCCCTCTGACCGTGGGGATCTTCAACCGGGGCTACCGCGACGACGCACGTCGGCTCAACCGGTTCGCGCCTCAGGACTGGGCCTGGCTGCGATCACGCGCGCGTCGAGACGGCACCATCGAGGTTGGAAAGTTCAATGCCGGTCAGAAGCTCAACGCGTCGCTGTCCGCCGGCTCGATCGGCGTACTCCTGATCTCGGGTGTGGTCATGTACTTCACCAGCCTCGCGCCGTTGCCGTGGCGCAGCGGCGCTACGTTCGTGCACGACTGGTTCGCGCTCGCCGTCGGACTCCTGGTCGTCGGTCACATCGCGATGGCCGCCAAGGACCCTCACTCCCTGACCGGGATGCGCACCGGCCGGGTGCCGTTGCGGTGGGCTCGCCGTGAGCACGCCGCGTGGGCGCGCGAGATCGCTGGTGACCCGCCAGCAACCACCCGCGACTCCGCTCCCCGAAACTGATTCCCAACAGCTCCACGGTGGGGCTACACGCGGTGGAATGGGCTCTTTCGCCTCGTGTTGCGAAGGTTGAGGCAGACACTCGGTGGTGAAGACCACCGCACTGCATTCGGTGCGCAGCTGTTGTCGTACTCGGACGTCCGGGACTAGAACGGCCTGTGGGGGGAGATTGGAGGCGCAGCCATGCGCCGACTGTTCACAATCACCGCGGCGGTCCTGCTTCTGCTCACCGGCACGAGCCCGAGCTTCTCCTCATCCGCGCGGGAAGCCAGTCATCGCCATCATCGTGGCCATCATCAGTACCTCGTCTGGTCGCGATTCGACGACTTCGAGACCGGCACGGCCCGGCTCGTCATCACGCGACGCGGCCGCGTCGTACCTCTGACCCACCCACCAGCCGGGACGCAGGACATCGATCCACGGATCTCCCCGGACGGGCGCAGCATCCTCTACGAGCGCGACCTCCCGGACACCTCTCAAGCCTGGATTATCGGGATCGATGGACGCGGCGAACACCAGCTCGACCTCGGCTGCTCCGCACCCTGCGCCGGAACCAACACGCCCTCGTGGATGCCGGATGGGAGGAACATCTTGTACGACCGCGTCTCGGGCCCCTTCAACAGCAACGGTGACGCGGCCTCGGCCAACCTGTGGAAGTTCGACCTGCGGACGCACCGCAACACGCGCTTCTCCTACGCCGGGCTGAACCCGACCACCGAGGAGACATACCCGACCTTCGCGCCGGCCGGCTATCTGATCGTGCTGCACGGACGCCAAGACGGCCACTCCGCGATCTTCCGCGAGCGCCTCAACGGCACCCACCCCCGTCAGATCACCCCGTGGGCGCTCGACGCGGACCTTCCTCGCGTCTCCTCGGCCAGGACCGGGCCCGGTCACGATCTCATCGTCTTCGAGACCTACGGTCACGGCGCGCCCCCAGGACTCGGCCATGGTCAGCAGGTCTCGACCGTCCCCGCTACATGCGGATCGTTGGCACGCTGCACGAGGAAGATCCGGTATCTCACACAATCGCCTCTGCCTGCCGAGGACTTCAATCCTGCGTGGTCCCCCAACAGCCGCAGCATCGTGTACGTGCACTTCACCAGCTCCCCACCCACGGTCCAAGGCGACATCTGGACCATGGGTTGGAACGGTCAGCACAAGCACCCCGCGTCTCAGGACGACCGCTTCGAGTTCCGACCTGCCTGGGGCGGCGTCCGCTGATCCTGGCCCTCAGCTTCCCTCGAGTGGGGTTGGCCACCGACCCCTACCCGCCCCGTTCGTGGACAGATCCGGAAACCGGCGCCTACAGGCGGTGGTGTGACGCGGCCGGCTGGGTCGCAGACGCGAAAGCCAAACGCGAAAGGGATCGTCTTTCTGAGGCGACTGCCGCCAAGATGTTCGGAGGGACTTCGACACTGTTTGGGATCGCATCAGACGATGTGCAAGGCAAGAGTTCAAGACGGCCACGGGCTGTCCTTCAGCTACCGGGTGCCGGGCGACTACCTCCGTGTGAGCCGCGAGGGTCGAGAGATCAACAGGTCTCTCTCGCGAACAAACTTCGCGAAGGCAGTAACGGCCATGCCTGCCACGAGACCTAGCGACATTAAGGAGAGTCAGGGGTCTGCGTACACATGGGCAATCTTGATGGATATACGAGTGCGCCAAAGCGATTGGTAGCGGCGGGCGTCTCGCCCGGACCCCAGCCGTTGTCGGCCATGCGTGACCGTGGGCGAGGAAAGACATGGGCAGGTCCGCTCGTGGGGACACCGCCCGCGGCCGTTTCCGCGAAACTACTGATCGTCGCTACGGCACATGGAGCGGACGCGAGGATTTGAACCTCGACTCCTTCCCTGGAAGGGAAGCGTGCTGCAACTACACCACGTCCGCGAAGCCGGCCTATGACGAGGCTGACACGTTCGCAGTATGAACCATCTCTAGGACTACCGGAGCGGCGGAGCGCGGCTCCCGGACCCAAAACGCTGCACTAGGTGTGATGCCCAGGGACGTTGGTCGAGATCGTGCGACGAATCGATCTGAGTCTGTAGACGGGTGAAGACCTCCCGATGTGGAGTGGAGCTACCTAGGAACCACTCTTCGACCAGGAGGTCTTCATGTC